>NZ_JBSGVQ010000004.1:0-278352 GCF_053608525.1 Nocardia sp. NPDC055029 | reverse complement strand
GTCCGACAGGCCGCGGCGCGCGGAGCTAGCATCGCGAGGGTGACCGAACGCCCCCAACGCGTGTGGATCGACAAGCAGCACCCTGCGATCTTCAAAGCACTCAGCGCGACCGCCGCCGAGATCCGTGCCGCCGCCGCGGCCGCGGGCATCGAGCGCAGGCTGATCGAGCTGATCAATCTGCGGGTCTCCCAGATCAACGGCTGCCCGTACTGCCTCGACGTCCACGAACACGCGGGCCTGGGCGCCGGATTGTCCGCGCAGGAGATCGCGGTGCTGCCCGCGTGGCGGCGTGGCGGCACCTATTGCGCGGCCGACCGGGCCGCGCTCGGGCTGGCCGAGGCGGTCACCACCCTGCCCGACGAGGAGCGCACCGATCGGGAATACGAGATCGCGCGCGAGCATTGGTCCGATGAACAGATCTCGGTGATCGTCTGGATCGCCGTCGCGATCGGTGCGTTCAACCGCGTATCGATCCTGAGCGCGCACCCTGTTCCGGTGCGGAAGGAGCGCAAGAAGATGCCCGAGACCACCCCCGCCCAGCCCGCCTCGACCGAGCCGCAGCGCCGGGTCGCGCGCAACGCGGACAAGAACCGCTACGACGTGTTCTACGACGGCGAACTGGCCGGCTTCGCCGAGTACGTCGAGCGCGACAACGACACCGATTTCATCCACACCGAGATCGACGGCGCCTTCGCGGGCAAGGGCCTGGGCAGCGTGCTCGCCCGCCAGGCCGTCGAGGACGTGATCGCGCGCGGGCGCACCATCACCGCGCACTGCCCGTTCATCCGCGGCTGGCTGGACAAGCACCCCGAGTACGACGCGCATGTGGTCGGCAAGGGCATCGCGAAGTGAGTGACCTGGAGGCCGATCCCGCCGAGGCGCTGTGTGAGCCGTCGCCGAGTCCGGGACCGATCACCGAGTTGTACCCCGCCAGGGAGGTACCGCTCGGCGGCGTCCGCGGCGTGTACGTGGAACGCACACTGCCGCAACGTGATCTGCCGACCGTCGGCGCGTGGTGTTTTCTCGACCGGTTCGGCTCGCCGACCGTCACGCGGACCGGGGCCTCCCCCGATATCCTGCCCCACCCGCATATCGGGTTGCAGACGGTGACCTGGCCGTTCGACGGCCGGATCCGGCACCGGGATTCGGTCGGCTCCGACGTCGAGATCGAACCGGGGCAGCTGAACCTGATGACCTCGGGTCGCGGCATCGCGCATTCGGAGTTCGGCGTTCCCGGCGCGCACGCGGGCAACGGCCTGCAACTGTGGATCGCCCTGCCCGGCACCGCGACCGGTGTCGAACCGCACTTCGAGCAGCATCGCGAGCTGCCCGTGTACGAGGAGCCGGGGGTGCGGGCCATCGTCCTGATCGGCTCGCTGGGCGGGGTCACCTCACCGGCGAAGGCCTACACCCCGATCGTGGGAGCCGACATCGCGCTCGATCCCGGTGCCGAGGTACGGCTGCCGCTGGAACGGGCCTTCGAGCACGCGGTGCTGGTGATCGAGGGCACGGTGCGGGTGGACGGCGCCGAGCTCACCGCCGGCCCGCTGCTGTATCTGGGCACCGACCGCGCCGAGCTGCTCCTGGAGAGCACCGACGGCGCGCACTTCGCGCTGATCGGCGGCGAGCCGTTCGCCGAGGAACTGGTGATGTGGTGGAACTTCGTCGGCCGCAGCCACGACGAGATCATCGCGGCCCGCGAGGCCTGGGAAGCCCACGACACCAGCCGTTTCGGCGAGGTCCCCGGGCACGGCCCGGCGGAACGGATTCCCGCGCCGCCGCTGCCGCCGCTGCGCTTGAAGCCACGCAAGCGAGCCACCGGCTGCACCCACCGCTGATCCGGCACCGCCTTCCCCGCGGCGCCGGATCGGTGCTCAGCGAGCTTCGGCCAGCAGCGCGTCGAGGGCGCGGTAGCTGTCGTTGAGGCCGACTTCCATCCCGGAGGCGAGCATGCCCGCGCATTCGTCGGCGGTGTGGAAGATGCTGTCGGTGACCACGCGGGTGCGGCCGTTGCCCAGGTCGACGAAGGTCGTCGAGTCGATCGAGATGTGCGCGGGCATGCCGTCCCACTCGAAGGACTGCACGATCCTCTCCTTCGGGGTGATCTCCCGGAAGCGGCCCTCGAAGCCGTAGGACTCCTCGCCCTCGTGCTCGACGAAGCGCCAGTGCCCGCCCTTGCGGAATTCCCAGCGCTCGACGTCGACCACGTGGCCGCGGCCCCACCAGCGCGAGAGCTGCTCGATCCGGCTGTAGGCGTTCCACACCCGGTCCAGCGGTGCGTCGAAATCGCGTTCGATGTGGACTTCGCGGTCCGATGTCGAGGTGATGACCGCGTCGTTGGTGGTGGTGCTCATTGCTCTGACTCCGTTCGTTGCAGGAATTCACCGAGACGGTCCATCCGGGCTTCGAGCATCTGCCGATAACCCTGCATCCAGGCCACCTCCCGATCGAAGACGTGCTCGCCGATCCGGCAGTACCGGACCCGCCCACGCTTCTCGGTGACCACCATGCCCGCGTCCTCGAGCAACCCGATGTGCTTCTTGATGCCGGTCAGGGTCATCTCGAACCGCTCGGCCAACTCGCTGATACTCGCGGGCCCACGACCGAGGTGCTCGAGTATCCCCCGCCGGGTGGGGTCCGCGAGCGCCCCGAACGAGGCATCCAGGAAGTCATACTGAACCATCTAGTTCAGTATTGCGCGCGCCGCGGCGGGCGTCAAGGGTCGCCGGAGATTTCCGAAAACCCCGGACTCACTCCAGGATTCACTACTACGCTTTGTCGTAGACAACGGCGTTCGAGGGGGATCTCATGGACAAGACCACGTGCTGCATCGTCGGCGGCGGACCGGCTGGAACGATGGTGGGCCTGCTGCTGGCCAGGGCGGGCGTGCAGGTCACCGTGCTGGAGAAGCATCCCGACTTCCTGCGCGATTTCCGCGGTGACACGGTCCACCCGTCGACCGTGCGGCTGCTCGACGAACTCGGACTCGGTGACGACTTCGCCCGGCTGCCGCAGTCCGCGCTGACCAGAATGTGCATGTACGCGGGCGATCGCATGGTCGTCGCCGCCGATCTCACCCGGATCCCGGGCCGGTACCGCCACATCGCGATGGTGCCGCAGTGGGACTTCCTCGATCTGCTGGTGAGCGCCGCCGCCGTGGAACCGACGTTCACCCTGCGGATGCGATCGACCGTCACCGGGCTGCTCCACGAGTCCGACACGGTCACCGGCGTGCGCTACCGCGATGCCGACGGCGCCGAGCACGAACTGCGCGCCGATCTCGTGATCGCCTGCGACGGACGTGATTCCGTGTCCCGCGAGGCCGCAGGCCTGCGCCAGCAGCGGGAGGAGGTGCCGATGGACATGTGGTTCTTCCGCATCCCGAAGGCCGCTGACGACACCGAGGGCGGTGCCGTGCAGGCCCGCTTCACCAGCGGGAACTCGGCAGTGGCGATCGATCGGGGCGACTACTACCAGACCGGCTACATCATCGAGAAGGGTTGCGACGCAACGCTGCGGGCCGCCAACGACGTGCGGTGGCTGCGCGATCGGGTCGGCAAACTGTTCGGCTGGCCCGCCGAGGCGACCGCGGCGATCCGGTCCTGGGACGACGTCAAGCTGCTCGAGGTGACCGTCGGCATGCTCGACCGCTGGTACGTGCCCGGCCTGCTGTGCATCGGCGATGCCGCGCACACGATGTCGCCGGTCGGCGGTGTCGGCGTCAATCTCGCCGTGCAGGATGCCGTCGCGGCCGCGCGCATCCTCGCCAAGCCGCTGCTCGACGGCACGGTGCGGACCGCCGACCTGGAGAAAGTGCAGCGCAGGCGGATGCTGCCGGCCAGCTTCACCCAGCGCTCCCAGCGCGGCGAGCACGACATGCTCATCGCGCCCGCGCTCCGCGGTGAACTGCGCACCGCCCCGCTGCCGCTGCGGGCGGTCGACGCCGTGCCGATCCTCGCCGGACTCGTCGCCTACCTCGGCGGGATCGGCATCCGCCCGGAACACGCACCGGATTTCGCCCGCCGCCCACCGAGCGGGGCAGACCGGCCCGCTGCGGCCCGCTGACCGCGCGGAACCGCCTCGGCGATCGGACCCGCGCCCTTGTGATCCTCGCGACGCCGGGACCGAGCGGCCTCGCGACAACTTCCCGAAAACCCTTCCAGCGGTTAGGTTTGCCGCGATGAACGGGACGAATCGGTCCCGGGTGATTTCAGCGGGAGGCTTGCGGGATGAAGTTCGGCACTGTGGTTGGCGCGGCTTTGCTGGCAGTGGGAGTTACCTTGGCCGGCACGGGCGCAGGCGCCGCCGAGCCCGGACCCGTCGGCACCCAGCCCGGCAGCACGCCGCTGCCCGCCCTGCGCAGTGTCGACAGGGGCGTGAACTACCAGGTCGGCGTGTCCGAGGATCGGCGTGCCGCGGTGACGACGCTCGACGCGGGACAGTTCCAGCTCGTGCACGACGCGAAGGTCGTCACGGTCACCGATGCCTCCGGCGCGGTGATCGCCGCGCTGCCGATGGTCGTGCGCCTCGGTGAGCACTCCGTGCCGCTCACCCCCGCGATCGACGAGTCGGGCACCCGCCTCACGCTCACCGCGGTCGGCGAGGCCGATGCGCCGGTGCGCGAGATCAGCGCCCAGGAGCAGTTCTACGCCGAGACGCAGCGCCTGCAGCCGCAGATCATCCAGGGAGCGGCGATCGGGGCCGCCATCGGCTTCGTTCTCGGATTCCCGCTCGGGCTGTTCGTTCTCGACTTCATCACCGTCCCGGTCGCGACCGTGGCCGGCGCCGCGATCGGCGCGATGGCCGGGTACGCGATGGCGGGCGGGCAGCCCGCGATCGATACCGCGCTCGCCTACGTCACCGGGGCGCCCTGAGCGCCGGGTAGCACCGGCACCCTCCGCTACCGTGGACAGGAGGAGACTCCGCGCGTTGTGAGTGGGTGGTGAGAGACGTGTTCGACCCGCTGGCCGATATCGATCGGGCCCTGGCCGAGCAGGCCGGATGGACGTGGTTCGACGACTACCTGCTGTACACGTGCGGGGTGGCCGAGCTGATCGCGAGCGGGCGGGTCGCACAGATACCGTCGACCGCGACGCGGGTCCGGCTCGAGCCCGGCGAGACGTGCCTGGCCGACGGCGGGGTCCAGTGGTTCACCTGGCGTGGCGTCGGGGACGGCCGGTGGTCGCGTGGCCGGGTGCGCGCCGACGGGCAGACGCCGCTCGGCGCTGTCGCGCACCTGGGCAATGGGGTGCGCAACGAGACCAGGCGGTCGCGCGCCGAGGCGGCGGCGCAGCCGCGGTGGGTGGCCGAGCGGCCGGGGTCGGCGATGGTCTCGAACCGGCGGATCCACCTGGCGAATCCGGAGCGGTCGTTCTCGCTGTACTGGTCGGCGCTGGAGAGTGTCGACCTCACCGCGCCCGACCTGGTCGGCTGCCGGTTCCCTGACCGCAGCGGCACCATGCAGCAACTACAGATCCGTAGTGCGTGGGCGCCGCTGATCTTCGTCACCGCGGCGCTACAGCACTTTCCGCATCATCCGCTGCTGCGGACCGGGACGTGGCTGCCCGCCGGTTTCGAGGACAAGTGTCATCTCGCGGGCAAGAAGTGCCCGAAGGTGCGCAGGCTCTAGCGTTGCCGCGCCCGGTAGGCCGCGACGGCATTGCGGTTGCCGCAGGCGGTGCTGCAGTAGCGGCGGGATCGGTTGCGGGACAGGTCGAGAACCAGTCCTTCGCAGGTGTCGTCGGCACAGATCGACAGACGGCTCAGATCGTCGGCGCGGATCAGGTCGATCATCGCCATGGCTGTCTCGACGGCGATGCGGACCGGGAGCGCGGCCTCGGGCGGCACGGCGTGGACGTGGTAGTCGACGTCGCCGTGCCGGACCAATTGCGGGACAGCGCGATGCTCGGCGAGGGTCTCGTTCACCAGGACCACCGCGCTGTCCCGGTCGCTGGTGAGCATCCGGCGCAGCGGCGCGCGTAGGGCTCGCACCGCGGCCAGTTCCGCGGCGTCGCCGGTGTGCACACCCGTGTAGACGTGCCGCACGAAGAACTCGTCGAGCTGGTCGGTGCCGGTGAGGGTGTCGGGGTACTCCGCGGAATTGACCAGTTCGACCGCCGCCAGCAGCGCCGCCTCGGTGTCATGAGCGAAAACCACGTTGACATATTACCGCAACCTGCTTACCGTCATTAGTCATGGCGACTTTGACTCATGACGGATTGGCGAGCAGCCGAATCCGCACCGGCCTGCTCTTCGCGCTGGCCTCCGCCACCTCGTTCGGCCTGTCCGGTCCGCTCGCCCGCGGCCTGATGAACGCGGGCTGGAGCGCGGCCGCCGTGGTCGCCGCGCGCGTTCTGCTCGCCGGAGTCGTCCTGCTCCCCGTCGCCCTCCCGCAGATACGCGGCAACTGGAACCTGGTGCGCGCCAACACGACCCTGATCGTGCTGTACGGACTGCTCGCCGTCGCAGGCACCCAGCTGGCCTATTTCAACGCCGTCGCGCACATGGAGGTCGGCGCCGCGCTGCTGATCGAGTACACCGCGCCGATCGCCGTCGTCGGCTGGATGTGGGCGCGGCACCGCCAGCAGCCCGGCGCGGCCACCCTCGCCGGCGCCGCACTCGGCATCACCGGACTGCTGCTCGTGCTCGACATTCTCGCCGGCGTGTCGACCGATCCGATCGGCATCACCTGGGCGCTGGCCGCGATGATCGGCGCCGCGGCGTATTTCGTGCTCTCCGCCCAGGGTGGCGAGCTGCCCGGCACGGTCCTGGCCGCCGGCGGTCTGCTGATCGGCGGGGTCACGCTGGTACTGGCAGGAGTGGTCGGCATCGTGCCGCTGCACGCCACCACCGCGACGGTCGAGTTCGACGATTTCAGTACGCCATGGTGGGTTCCGATCCTGGTGATCGGCATCGTCACCGCCGCCATCGCCTACGTCACCGGCATCGCCGCCACCCGTCGCCTCGGCTCCCGGCTGGCCTCGTTCGTCGCGCTCACCGAGGTACTGGCCGCGCTGCTGTTCGCCTGGGCCCTGCTCGGCGAGGCGCCCCGGCCGATCCAATTGCTCGGCGGGGCACTGATTCTCCTCGGCGTGATCATCGTCCGCCTCGGGGAGCCCGCATCACCGCCCGTCGGCGATCCCGAGGCGCGGGCCGCCGCCGAGGTCCCGACGGCAGCCCGGCCGGAGGCGTGAACTACCAGCGGTAGTCGAGGAACTTGCCGTCGAGGGTGATGACGACGCGGTCGCCGTCAGGATGTGGGCGGCGGGCGATGTCGATGTTGAAGTTGATCGCGCTCATGATGCCGTCGCCGAACTCCTCGTGGATCAGCGCCTTGAGCGCCGGTCCGTAGACCGAGACGGCCTCGACGAGGCGATAGATGGTGGGATCGGCCAGTTGCGCCGGGTCGGCGCCGCGCGAGGGCTGCAGGCGCAGGCTCTCGGCGACAGTCTCGTCGAGATCGAGGAGCGCGCAGACCGCGGCCGCCTGCTCCTCGGTCATCGGGTGCTGACCGAGCAGGGCGGCGGTCGTCCAGACCAGTGGCGCACCCAGCGATTCCGCGATGGCGGCCCAGGTCAGACCTGCGCGGATGCGGGCAGCGACGACGAGATCGGCGGCGGCGGACTTGCTCATGATCGGTTGCATACGGGCTCCTCGGTCGGGGACCTCGCCAGCCTGCCATCCGCGCACCCTCGCCCGCCATAGTGGAATACCACTATTTACCCGGAGGCAACTTCCAGTGATCGCGAGGCAACCTCGACGGCGAAAACTACTGTGCTGGAATCACTACGAAGGGGTCGCATGTCGTATCTCAAACCAGCGGACTTCGTCGAGAAGATGATCGACGCGGGCGAAGCCAAGGCATTCATGTCCACCCGGGACACCGTGATCCGCGCCTATATGGCGGGCGCGATCCTCGCCCTCGCCGCGGCGTTCGCGGTCACCATCACCGTCAACACCGGCCAGCCGCTGCTGGGCGCCGTGCTCTTCCCGGTCGGCTTCTGCATGCTGTACCTGCTCGGATTCGACCTGCTCACCGGCGTTTTCACGCTGGTACCGCTGGCCCTGCTCGACAAGCGCCGCGGCGTCACCATGCGCTCGATGCTGCGCAACTGGGGCCTGGTCTTCGTCGGCAATTTCGCCGGCGCGTTCACCGTCGCCGTGATGATGGCGATCATCCTGACCATGGGCTTCGCCATGGATCCCAGCGCCGTCGGCCAGAAACTCGGTGAGATCGGCGAGGCCCGCACCCTCGGATACGCCGAGTATGGCGCCGCGGGCATGCTCACCCTCTTCATTCGCGCCGTCCTGTGCAACTGGATGGTCTCCACCGGCGTGGTCGCCGCCATGATGTCCACCTCGGTCTCCGGCAAGGTGATCGCCATGTGGATGCCCATCATGCTCTTCTTCTACATGGGCTTCGAACACTCCATCGTCAACATGTTCCTCTTCCCCTCCGGCCTCCTCCTCGGCGGCGACTTCTCCCTCACCGACTACCTCATCTGGAACGAAATCCCCACCGTGGTAGGCAACCTCGTAGGCGGCCTCACCTTCGTAGGCCTAACCCTCTACGCCACCCACGCCCGCACCGCCCCCTCCCGCCAACCCACCGAGTCGACGACCGACTAGCCGCCACCCGCGTTGGGCACGAAAACGGCCCCCGCTCATGACGAGCGGGGGCCGAAATCTGTTGCCTGGCTACAACTTAGCGGTAGTCGCTGAAGCCGTAGTCGTCCAGCGGCACTGCGGCGCCGGTGGAGGTACCGAAGCTGTCCGGCGAGTAGTAGGTGTCGTCGTAGGACGGCACCGCGTACGCGGCGGCGCGGGCTTCTTCGGTCGGCTGCACCTGGATGTTGCGGTAGCGGTTGATACCGGTACCGGCCGGGATGAGCTTACCGATGATCACGTTCTCCTTCAGGCCGATCAGCTTGTCGGAGCGGCAGTTGATGGCCGCGTCCGTCAGCACTCGGGTGGTCTCCTGGAAGGAGGCCGCCGACAGCCACGAATCGGTGGCCAGCGACGCCTTGGTGATACCCATCAGCACCGGACGGCCGGAGGCGGGCTCGCCACCCTCGGCCACCACGCGACGGTTCGAGTTCTCGAACTCGGCGCGCTCGGTGAGCGAACCGGGCAGGAACTCGGTCGCACCCGAATCGATGATCGTCACGCGACGCAGCATCTGGCGCACGATGACCTCGATGTGCTTGTCGTGGATCGACACACCCTGCGAGCGGTAGACCTCCTGGACCTCGTGGACCAGGTGGACCTGCACCTGACGGGGACCCATCACGCGCAGCACCTCGTGCGGATCGGCAGCGCCCTCGAGCAGCTGCTGACCCACCTCCACGTGGTCACCGTCGGCCAGCAGGCGCTCGGTGCCGTCGTCGTGCTTGAACACACGCAGACGCTGACGCTTCGAGAGCTTGTCGTAGACGACTTCTTCCGACCCGTCATCGGGGATGATCGTGATCTTGTAGAAGCGGTCGTCGTCCTCGAGGCGCACCCGGCCCGAGACCTCAGCGATCGGCGCCTTGCCCTTGGGGACACGGGCCTCGAAGAGCTCCTGAACACGCGGCAGACCACCGGTGATGTCGTCACCAGCGACACCACCCTGGTGGAAGGTACGCATGGTCAGCTGGGTACCCGGCTCACCGATGGACTGGGCGGCGACGATGCCGACGGCCTCGCCGATGTCGACCAGCTTGCCGGTGGCCATCGAGCGGCCGTAGCAGGTGGCGCAGACGCCGGTGCCGGTGGTGCAGGTCAGCACGGAGCGGACCTTCACCTCGGTGATACCGGCCTCGAGCAGCGCCTCCAGGGCCGGGTCGCCGAGATCGGCGCCCTTGGCCACGACGACGTTGCCGTTCGCGTCGACCGCGTCGGTCGCCAGGGTGCGAGCGTAGGTCGAGGTCTCGACGTGCGCGTCCCGGATGAGCGAGCCGTCGGCCTGCTTCTCCGCGATCGGCACGACGATGCCGCGCTCGGTGCCACAGTCGTGCTCGCGCACGATGACGTCCTGCGAGACGTCGACCAGACGACGGGTCAGGTAACCCGAGTCGGCGGTACGCAGCGCGGTGTCGGCCAGACCCTTACGAGCACCGTGGGTGTTGATGAAGTACTCGAGCACGGTCAGGCCCTCACGGAAGGAGGACTTGATCGGGCGCGGGATGAACTCACCCTTGGGGTTCGTCACCAGACCCTTCATACCGGCGAGGGTACGAGTCTGGGTGAAGTTACCGGTCGCACCCGAGTCGACGATCGTGATGATCGGGTTGTCGGCCGGGTAGTGCGAACGCAGCGCCGTACCGACCTCTTCGGTCGCTTCCTGCCAGATCTTGACCAGGGCGTTGTTGCGCTCCTGGTGATCGAGCGCACCACGCTGGTACTTCTTCTCGATCTGATCCGCCATGGCCTCGTACCGCTCCATGATGTCGGCCTTCTCCGGCGGAACGAGCACGTCCGACATGGAGACGGTGACACCCGAACGCGTGGCCCAGTAGAAGCCGGCGTCCTTGAGCTTGTCGACGGTCTGCGCGACGACGATCATCGGGTAGCGCTCGGCCAGATCGTTGATGATCGTGGCCTGCCGCTTCTTCGGCATCGGCTCGTTGATGAACGCGTAATCCGCCGGGAGCAGATCGTTGAACAGCACGCGACCCAGGGTGGTCTCGGCCAGCCACGCGTCACCGCGGTGCCAGCCCTCCGGGAAGAGCTCCGCCTCGATCTCGCGCGGCGGGCGCTGCTCGGTGAGACGCACCTTGATCATCGAACGCACGGTGAGCTCACCGCGGTCGACGGCCATCTGGGCCTCGGCGGGCGAGGAGTACACGCCGTACTCCGGCTCGTCCTTGCCGCCGGCCCGGTAGGTGCCGACGCCCTTCTCGTCGAGACGAGTCAGGTAGAACAGGCCGGTCACCATGTCCAGACGCGGCATCGCCAGCGGGCGACCCGACGCCGGGGACAGGATGTTGTTCGACGACAGCATCAGGATGCGCGCCTCGGCCTGCGCCTCCGCCGACAGCGGCAGGTGCACGGCCATCTGGTCACCGTCGAAGTCGGCGTTGAACGCCTCACACACCAGCGGGTGCAGCTGGATGGCCTTGCCTTCGACCAGCTGCGGCTCGAAGGCCTGGATACCCAGGCGGTGCAGGGTGGGCGCGCGGTTGAGCAGCACCGGGTGCTCGGCGATGACCTCTTCGAGGACATCCCACACCTGGGGACGCTGACGCTCGACCATCCGCTTGGCGGACTTGATGTTCTGCGCGTGGTTCAGGTCGACCAGACGCTTCATGACGAACGGCTTGAACAGCTCGAGCGCCATCAGCTTCGGCAGACCACACTGGTGCAGCTTGAGCTGCGGACCGACCACGATGACCGAACGGCCCGAGTAGTCGACACGCTTGCCGAGCAGGTTCTGACGGAAACGACCCTGCTTGCCCTTGAGCAGATCGCTCAGCGACTTCAGCGGGCGGTTACCCGGTCCGGTGACCGGACGGCCGCGACGGCCGTTGTCGAACAGCGCGTCGACGGACTCCTGCAGCATCCGCTTCTCGTTGTTGACGATGATCTCGGGCGCACCCAGATCGATCAGTCGCTTGAGGCGGTTGTTGCGGTTGATCACGCGGCGGTACAGGTCGTTCAGGTCGGAGGTGGCGAAGCGGCCACCGTCGAGCTGAACCATCGGGCGCAGCTCCGGCGGGATCACCGGAACAGCGTCGAGCACCATGCCCATGGGCGAGTTGCCGTTGGCCTGGAAGGCCGCGACGACCTTGAGGCGCTTGAGCGCGCGCAGCTTCTTCTGGCCCTTGCCCGAGCGAATGGTCTCGCGCAGGTTCTCGGCCTCGGCGTCGATGTCGAAGTTCTCCATCAGCTTCTGGATGGACTCCGCACCCATGGCGCCGGTGAAGTACTCGCCGTAGCGGTCGACGAGCTCGCGGTAGAGCACCTCGTCGACGATGAGCTGCTTGACCGACAGCTTGGTGAAGGTCGTCCAGATCTCGTCGAGGCGGTCCAGCTCACGCTGGGACCGGTCGCGCAGCTGACGCATTTCGCGCTCGCCGCCGTCCTTGACCTTGCGACGCACGTCGGACTTGGCGCCCTCGGCTTCCAGCTCGGCCAGGTCGGCCTCGAGCTTCTGCGCGCGGGCCTCGAGATCGGCGTCGCGCTGATCGGCGACAGCCTTCTTCTCGACCTCCATCTCGGCCTCGAGAGTGCTGAGCTCGTTGTGGCGCAGCTCCTCGTCGACACCGACGATGACGTAGGCGGCGAAGTAGATGATCTTCTCGAGATCCTTCGGCGCCAGATCCAGCAGGTAACCCAAGCGCGACGGAACGCCCTTGAAGTACCAGATGTGGGTGACCGGTGCGGCCAGCTCGATGTGGCCCATCCGCTCACGACGCACCTTGGCGCGAGTCACCTCGACGCCACAGCGCTCACAGATGATGCCCTTGAAGCGGACGCGCTTGTACTTGCCGCAGTAGCACTCCCAGTCCCGGGTGGGGCCGAAGATCTTCTCGCAGAAGAGCCCGTCCTTCTCCGGCTTGAGCGTGCGGTAGTTGATGGTCTCCGGCTTCTTGACCTCGCCATAGCTCCACTGGCGGATGTCTTCGGCGGTGGCCAGGCCGATCCGGAGTTCATCGAAGAAGTTGACGTCTAGCACGTAACTTCCTTTCCCCTGTTCGGGTCGAATTCGAGCAAAAGTTCACTAGTTATCGATCGCGGTGTGCGGGTGGCTGTTGCAACAGCCACCCGCGTCACCACCTAGTTCGCCAAATCGTCGACGGTGGCCGCTTCGTTCCTGGACAGGTTGATGCCCAGGTTCGCCGCGGCGCGCTCCAGATCCTCGTCGTCGCCGTCGCGCATCTCGATCGCGGCGCCGTCCGAAGACAGCACTTCCACGTTGAGGCACAGCGACTGGAGTTCCTTGAGGAGCACCTTGAACGACTCCGGAATGCCCGGCTCCGGAATGTTCTCGCCCTTGACGATCGCCTCGTAGACCTTCACACGGCCCACCACGTCGTCGGACTTGATGGTCAGGAGTTCCTGCAGCGTGTACGCCGCGCCGTAGGCCTGCATGGCCCAGCACTCCATCTCACCGAAACGCTGACCACCGAACTGCGCCTTACCACCCAGCGGCTGCTGCGTGATCATCGAGTACGGACCGGTCGAACGGGCGTGGATCTTGTCGTCGACCAGGTGGTGCAGCTTCAGGATGTACATGTAACCGACCGCGACCGGGTACGGGAACGGCTCGCCGGAGCGGCCGTCGAACAGGGTCGCCTTGCCGTTCTCGTCGACCATGCGCTCACCGTCACGGTTCGGCAGAGTCGAAGCAAGCAGACCGGTCAGCTCGTCATCCTTGGCACCGTCGAAGACGGGCGTCGCGATGTTCGAGTCGGCCGGCGCGGCCAGCATCTCCTCGGGCAGCGTGGCCGCCCACTCGGGACGGGTACCGTCCGTGGCCACGTCGATATTCCAGCCGGCCTTACCGATCCACCCGAGGTGGGTTTCCAGGATCTGGCCGATGTTCATACGCCGCGGAACACCGTGGGTGTTCAGGATGATGTCGATCGGGGTGCCGTCGGGCATGAACGGCATGTCCTCGACGGGGAGGATCTTGCCGATGACGCCCTTGTTGCCGTGGCGGCCCGCGAGCTTGTCGCCGTCCTGGATCTTGCGCTTCTGGGCCACGTAGACCCGGACCAGTTCGTTGACACCGGGAGGCAGATCGTCGTCGTCCTCGCGCGAGAACACGCGGATGCCGATGACCTTGCCGGACTCACCGTGGGGCACCTTCAGCGAGGTGTCGCGCACCTCGCGCGCCTTCTCACCGAAGATCGCGCGGAGCAGGCGCTCCTCGGGGGTCAGCTCGGTCTCGCCCTTCGGGGTGACCTTGCCGACCAGGATGTCGCCGTCACGGACCTCGGCGCCGATGCGGATGATGCCGCGCTCGTCCAGGTCGGCCAGCACCTCGTCGGAGACGTTCGGGATGTCCCGGGTGATCTCCTCGGCGCCCAGCTTGGTGTCGCGGGCGTCGATCTCGTGCTCTTCGATGTGGATCGAGGTGAGAACGTCCTCTTCCACGAGGCGCTGCGACAGGATGATCGCGTCCTCGTAGTTGTGGCCTTCCCACGGCATGACGGCGACGAGCAGGTTCTTGCCCAGCGCCATCTCACCGTTCTCGGTGCAGGGGCCGTCGGCCAGAACCTGGCCCTTCTCCACCCGCTGACCCTCGTCCACGATCGGACGCTGGTTGGAGCAGGTGCCCTGGTTCGAGCGGTTGAACTTGCGCATCCGGTAGGACTTGCGGCTGCCGTCGTCGGCCATCACGGTGACGTAGTCGGCCGAGACCTCCTCGACAACACCCGGCTTCTCGTTCACCACGACATCGCCCGCGTCGACCGCGGCGCGCAGCTCCATGCCGGTGCCCACGATCGGGGACTCGGAACGGATCAGCGGCACGGCCTGACGCTGCATGTTCGCGCCCATGAGGGCACGGTTGGCGTCGTCGTGCTCGAGGAACGGGATCATGGCCGTCGCGACCGACACCATCTGGCGCGGCGAGATGTCCATGTAGTCGACCTGAGCCGGCGTCACGAACTCGACCTCTTCGCCCGCACGGCGGACGAGGACCTTCTCCTCGAGGAAGCGGCCATCGGCGTCGACCGGGGAGTTGGCCTGCGCGCGAACGTAGCGGTCTTCCTCGTCGGCGGTCAGGTACTTGACCTCATCGGTGACCTTGCCGTCGACGACCTTCTGGTACGGCGTCTCGATGAAGCCGAACGGGTTGACCCGCGCGTACACCGACAGCGAACCGATCAGGCCGATGTTCGGGCCTTCCGGGGTCTCGATCGGGCACATGCGGCCGTAGTGCGACGGGTGGACGTCACGGACTTCCAGGCCCGCGCGCTCACGGGACAGACCACCGGGGCCCAGCGCCGACAGGCGGCGCTTGTGGGTCAGACCCGACAGCGGGTTGTTCTGGTCCATGAACTGCGACAGCTGGGAGGTTCCGAAGAACTCCTTGATCGCGGCGACGACCGGACGGATGTTGATCAGGGTCTGCGGCGTGATCGCCTCGACGTCCTGAGTCGTCATCCGCTCGCGGACCACGCGCTCCATGCGGGACAGGCCGACGCGGATCTGGTTCTGGATCAGCTCGCCGACGGTGCGCAGACGACGGTTGCCGAAGTGGTCGATGTCGTCGATCTCGACGGGGACCTCTTCGCCACCGGGGGCGGTCATCGAGCGGTCACCGGCGTGCAGACGCACCAGGTACTCGATGGTGGTGACGATGTCTTCCTTGGTCAGCACCGAGGAGGTCACCGGCTCGTGCACGTGGATGCCGAGCTTCTTGTTGATCTTGTAGCGACCGACGCGCGCCAGGTCGTAGCGCTTCTCCTTGAAGAACAGGTTCTCCAGCAGGGTCTGCGCGGACTCCTTGGTCGGCGGCTCGCCCGGACGCAGCTTGCGGTAGATGTCGAGCAGCGCCTCGTCCTGGCCGGGCGTGCTGTCCTTCTCCAGGGTGGACATCATGATCTCGGAGAAGCCGAAACGCTCGACGATCTCCTCGGTGGTCCAGCCCAGCGCCTTGAGCAGCACGGTGACCGGCTGACGGCGCTTGCGGTCGATGCGGACACCGACGGTGTCGCGCTTGTCGACGTCGAACTCCAGCCACGCGCCGCGCGACGGGATCACGCGCACGCTGTGCAGGTCCTTCTCGGTGCCCTTGTCGATGCTGTGATCGAAGTAGACGCCCGGGGAGCGGACCAGCTGCGAGACGACGACGCGCTCGGTGCCGTTGATGATGAAGGTGCCCTTGTTGGTCATCATGGGGAAATCACCCATGAAGACCGTCTGGCTCTTGATCTCGCCGGTGTTGTTGTTGATGAACTCCGCGGTGACGAACAACGGCGCCGCGTAGGTCATGTCCTTCTCTTTGCACTCATCGATAGAGGCCTTGACCTCTTCGAAGCGCGGATCGGAGAACGACAGGGACATCGAACCGGAGAAGTCCTCGATCGGCGAGAGCTCCTCGAGCACCTCCTCCAAGCCGCCTGCGAGACCGACGTCGCCGCGTGCGGCCGCCTTCTCACGCCAGTCGGGGGTACCGACCAACCAGGCGAACGAGTCCGTTTGTAGGTCGAGAAGTCCGGGCACCTCCAAGGGCTCACGGATCTTCGCGAACGAAACCCTCAACGGGGCTCCGGGGATTCCAGCCTTGGTCTGGGTGGAGACTGCCAAGATGCGTCCTTCCAGCACCTCACGCGCGTCGCGTGGTGGTCCGCGACCGTCGCTTGTCTGCTACGAATTCCGCTGGTTACAACCCGAACGAAACCCGAACAGGCAGCAGCGGAAGTAACACCGGAAGGTGGAACTTACGAGTGCGAATCAAGGTGTGGACAGGAGGCAGCCAGCGCAACGTCCAAACTTACACCCACATACACGGGGGTGTCAACGTACCATCCGTGCGACCGCTCACACGGCAAACGCGCCGAACTCCCGTGACGCTGGCCGCGTCGGGTGTTCTGGGCGCTGAAGCCCCTGTAACAGCTGACGCTGCTGTGAATAGGGTGACGGTTCGCGCCCGCCTCGTCAAGTGGCGCGGCGCGGTCTGTCCGAGAAGTGAGATCGACTGGCGCGCTGCGCATCCCCGTCCGGAACCGCGGCCATTTTACTCGCGACACGCCGTGTGCGCCAACTCGCGTAACCGCCGCTCAGCGCCCGTTTTTCCGGTCGTGCCATTGCTGCGACCGCCCCTGAACGCACTACGAGCCCCGGCCGAGTGGCCGGGGCTCGTAGGGGGAGTGAAAGTCGCTCAGCTGTTGATCTGGCCGTGCGGAATCGTCTTGGTGTCGAACTGGGCGGTGGGGTGCTCGCTGCCGTAGGCGGCCATCACCTGGGTGTCGTCAGCGGACTCGTCGAGCGACTCGCGGATCGCCACCTGGGCCGCGTGCGGCAGGGTGTGCATGATCTCACGCACCCGCGCCTGGCGGCGGAAGACGGCCTGGCGAGCGGGCATGCCCGGCTCGGCCTTCATCTGCGGGATGATGCCCTCGATCTCCTCGGCGCCACCGTGGTGGTGACCGGCGTCGACGAGCGCCTGCTCGCGCGCCATCTGCGCCTCGTCCTTCTCCTCGGACATGCCGATCGGGCCGATCATGCGGCCGTTGAGGAACTGCTTGACGACCGGCTCCTCGCTGGTCAGCAGCACCTCGCGCGGGCCGAACATGACCAGCTGGCGGCGGAAGAGCATGCCGATGTTGTCCGGCACGGTACGGGCCAGGTTGATGTTGTGCGTCACGATGAGGATCGTGGCGTCGATCTGGGCGTTGATGTTGAGCAGCAGCTGCGCCAGGTACGAGGTACGCACGGGGTCGAGACCGGAGTCGGGCTCGTCGACCAGGATGATCTGCGGGTCGAGGACCAGCGCGCGGGCCAGGCCGGCACGCTTGCGCATACCGCCGGAGATCTCGCCGGGGAGCTTGTTCTCGGCGCCGAGCAGACCGGTCAGCTCGAGCTTCTCCATGACGATGCGCTTGATCTCGGTTTCCGACTTCTTCGTGTGCTCACGAAGGGGGAAAGCGATGTTGTCGAACAGGTTCATCGAGCCGAACAGCGCGCCGTCCTGGAAGAGGACGCCGAACAGTTTGCGGATCTCGTAGAGCTCCTTGTTGGAGCAGGTGGTGATATCGGTGCCATCGATGAAGATGGACCCGCGCTCCGGCCGCAACAGACCGATGAGCGACTTCAGGAACACCGACTTACCCGTACCCGAAGGGCCGAGCAGGGCGCTCACCTCACCCGAAGGGAGCGTGATCGACACGTCCTGCCAAATTCGCTGCGAACCGAAGGACTTGGTAACACCCTCGGTCCTGACCTCGACGCCCACGCCTACCTCCATTGTTCCCTGCGAGCACCCCACCCGCTGACCGCGCGCTCACATCACGGCGGTGCGTCACGACACTGTGGGTCCGGTCACTGTAACCCATGAGTGAGACGGGGCACACCCTTACATGACTGAAGAGTAACCCGCCCAGTGCTACAGCGCGTATCACCTTCCCATGTCGGGATAAATGACAAACGGGCGGCCCTCGAAAGGACCGCCCGTTCGCAAACGCGAAGCGCTGAATTACTTGACGGACACCTTGGCGCCGGCCTCTTCCAGCTTCGCCTTGGCAGCCTCGGCGGCCTCCTTGGCGACCTTCTCCAGGATCGGCTTCGGGGCACCCTCGACCAGGTCCTTGGCTTCCTTCAGGCCCAGGCCGGAGACGATCTCACGGACCACCTTGATGACCTGGATCTTCTTGTCGCCCGCACCCTCGAGGATGACGTCGAACTCGTCCTGCTCCTCAGCGGCCTCGGCCGGAGCAGCGGCGCCACCGGCAGCGGCAACGGCGACGGGGGCAGCGGCGGTGACCTCGAACTTCTCCTCGAACGCCTTCACGAAGCCGGACAGCTCCAGGAGGGTCATCTCCGAGAAAACCTCGAGCAGCTCTTCGGTGGACAGCTTGGCCATGATTGTTCCTTTCGGTGGTGAATGTCTTGTGCGCGCGGGCGTAATACCCGTGCGGGGGTATTACTCGGCAGCGCCTTCGGCCTGCTTCTTCTCCTGCAGCGCGGCGGCCAGACGGGCCACCTGACCTGCGGGAGCCGAGAACAGCCCGGCAGCCTTGGACATGTTGCCCTTCATCGCACCGGCCAGCTTGGCCAGCAGGACCTCGCGGGTCTCCAGGTCGGCGATCTTCTCGACCTCGGACACGGACAGCGCAGCGCCGTCCATGTAGCCGCCCTTGATGACGAGCGCCTTGTTGTCCTTGGCGAAGGTCTTGAGCGCCTTCGCGGCGTTGACCGGCTCACCCTGGATGAAGGTGATGGCGGTCGGTCCGACGAACAAGTCGTCCAGGCCCTCGACGCCCGCTTCCGCGGCCGCGAGCTTGACCAGGGTGTTCTTGGCGACGGAGTACGTGGCCTCGGCGCCGAGCGCACGACGCAGCTCGGTGAGCTTGCCGACCGAAAGACCACGGTATTCCGTGACAACAGTGGCCGTGGAGTTCTTGAACTGCTCCGCGATCTCCGCGACAGCGGTGACCTTTTCAGGCTTCGCCATACTTCGCCTCCTCTCTGATGTCGGTTCGTGAACGCGCACTACCGAATTCAGGGGCCGGCGACAAAACTAACGCCCCGGACGCAAGGCGTACCGGGGCGCGAAAGTATCGGCCTCAGCTCTCCCTGCGTGGGCCGCCGGCAATGTCGCCGGACCTTCGATCGACACCACGCAAGCGGCATCGACGACCAACGGTCTTCGGTAGAACGAATGGGTAGTCATCGAACATGTCGATGACCGGAGTCCACTGTACCGGCACCTACCCCCATCTGCCAAAACGGGTTCGACGGCCGCCCGATTCGGCCGAATCTACTGTGGCGCAGGTCACTTTCGTTCCTGCAATGTGGTAGCAATCGCACCAAAAAGGTGTTACGCAAGGTGACAGTAACCTGGTTCACTCCTCACCTATGGCAACCTCCATAGTCGCTCCACCACCGCTGCTGGACCGACGTTCACAGCGATTCCTCGCACTCGCCGTGATCTGTCTGGCCGAACTGCTGGTCGTCCTCGACAACACCATCGTCAACGTCGCGCTCCCCTCCATCGGCGTCCAGCTGCAGACCGGCGTCTCCGGCCTGCAATGGGTCGTCGACGCCTACACCCTCACCTTCGCCGGCCTGCTGCTCGCGGCGGGCAATCTCGGCGACCGCTACGGACGCAGGCGGATCATGACGATCGGCCTGGTCGGCATCGCCGTGATGTCGGTCGGCGGCGCGCTCGCCGAATCGATGACCCAGGTCATCGCGGCCCGCGCGGCGATGGGCGTCTTCGCCGCCGCCGTCTTTCCCGCCACCCTGGCCCTGATCATCAACATCTTCACCGACAAGCGCGAACGCGCGCTGGCCATCGCCGCCTGGACCGCGATGGCCGGTTTCGCCATCGCCATCGGCCCGATCTCGGGCGGCTGGCTGCTCGAGCACTTCAGCTGGCACTCGGTGTTCTGGATCAATGTGCCGGTGGCGCTGGCCGCGCTGGTCGCGACGCTGATCTGGGTGCCGGAATCGCGCGCCGACCAGGTCGGCAAGCTGGATCTGCCCGGCATCTTCCTGTCGATCGCGGGCATCACGCTGGTGGTGTGGGCCATCATCGAAGCACCGCACAACGGCTGGCTCTCGCTCACCACACTGTGCACCGCGGCACTCGGCGTCGTACTGCTCGCCGCTTTCGTCACCTGGGAATTGCGCACGGCCGCACCGATTCTCGATATGCGGCTGTTCCGGAACCGGCGATTCTCGTTGCCCGCCTTGGCAATTGCCATCGGTTACTTCTCGATGTTCGGATTCCTGTTTCTCATCACGCAGTATTTCCAGGGCGTGCGTGAATACACCCCGCTCGAATTCGGCATCGCGTCTTTGCCATTCGCGTTCTCGGTGGCCATCGGCGCTCCGGTCGCGACGCTGCTGGCGCAACGGGTCGGCACCACCGCGGTGCTGGTGATCGGACTCCTGCTCACCGGTCTCGGCCTCTACCTGGGCGGGCAGGTCACCGTCGACAGCAGCTATCTGATCGGCGTGCTGCCCTCGATGGTGTCGATGGCGCTCGGCCTCGGCATCGTGCAGGGACCGGCGACGGAGTCGATCATGTCCGCACTGCCCCTCGACGAGGCAGGCGCCGGCTCGGCCGTCAACGACACCACCCGCGAGATCGGCGGCACCCTCGGCGTCGCGGTGCTCGGCTCGATCGTCGCGTCGTATTACACCAGCCGGATCGGCGCCCGGATCGACGCCATCCCCGTCGGCATCATGAACGACAACGAGAAGAGCCTGGTCAAGGCCAGTCCGCTCAGCGTGCTGGAACTGCGTAAACGCGAACTGACCCCGTTCCTCGAGTCACAGCGCGAGAACCTCATCGTCGCCATGAAGACGGCGACGCTCCAGGGCGCGCACGCCGCGTCCCTGGTCGCGACCGGCGCGGTTCTCGTCTGCGCGCTGATCGTGGCGGTCTTCCTGCCGTGGAAGCCGCAGGGTGGCGAATCGGTCCTGCTCGGCTGGCGCAAGAAAGACTGACCCCGGAAAACCGCGAGGGTGGGAACGCAGTGCGTTCCCACCCTCGTGGTCGATCAGGAGCTACCTGTCAGGAGAAGCTCACGCATCCTCGTCGAGGAGGTTGCGGGTGCGGTTCGGGTCCACCGGGATGCCCGGTCCGGTGTTGGTCGAAACCGTGATCTTCTTGACGTAGCGGCCCTTGGCGGTCGACGGCTTCACACGCAGGATCTCGTCCAGCGCGGCGCCGTAGTTCTCCACCAGCTTGGCGTCGTCGAAGGACGCCTTGCCGATGACGAAGTGCAGGTTGGCCTGCTTGTCGACGCGGAAGTTGATCTTGCCGCCCTTGATGTCGTTGACGGCCTTGGTCACATCGTTGGTGACGGTGCCCGTCTTCGGGTTCGGCATCAGACCACGCGGGCCGAGGACACGCGCGATGCGGCCGACCTTGGCCATCTGGTCCGGGGTGGCGATCGCGGCGTCGAAGTCCAGCCAGCCGCCCTGGATCCGCTCGATCAGGTCCTCGGCGCCGACGGCGTCGGCACCGGCGGCCTCGGCCTCGGCGGCCTTCTCGCCTGCGGCGAACACGATGACGCGGGCGGTCTTACCGGTGCCGTGCGGCAGGTTGACGGTGCCACGGACCATCTGGTCGGCCTTACGGGGGTCCACGCCGAGACGAACGGCGACCTCGACGGTCGCGTCGGTCTTGGTGGTGGAGGTCTCCTTCGCCAGGCGCGCAGCGGCCAGCGGGGAGTACAGCTTGTCGCGATCGACCTTCTCAGCAGCGGCGAGATACGCCTTGCTTCGCTTTGCCATGTTTCTCTGTCCTTAAAGTTGCGAGTTCAGATGTGGTTTCCGGGCCTGGCCGGCCCTCCCACATGGAGCGAGATTCGCTCAGCCTTCGACGGTGATACCCATCGAGCGGGCGGTACCGGCGATGATCTTCGCGGCCTGATCGAGATCGGTGGCGTTGAGATCCTCGGCCTTGGTCTTGGCGATCTCCCGGACCTGGTCCATGGTGACCTTGGCGACCTTGGTCTTGTGCGGCTCGGCCGAGCCCTTCTGCACACCGGCGGCCTTGAGCAGCAGACGCGCGGCGGGCGGGGTCTTCAGCTTGAAGTCGAACGTCCGGTCCTCGTACACCGAGATCTCGACCGGGATGACGTTGCCACGCTGCGACTCGGTCGCGGCGTTGTACGCCTTGCAGAACTCCATGATGTTGACGCCGTGCTGACCGAGCGCGGGGCCGACCGGAGGAGCCGGGTTCGCGGCACCGGCCTGGATCTGCAGCTTGATGATCCCGGCGAGCTTCTTCTTCTTGGGGGGCATCTTTCTTCCTTGGGTTTCGGTTCCTTACGGTTGCCGTAAGCCTGTTGCGGGATCGCTCCCACGCCGGGTCCAAGCCCGGCATTCGCGCACGACCGTCACACCGGGCGGAAACCGCCTGGCGCGGGTCTACACACGAACTGTCACACTCTACCGAACCGCGCCGCGGCGGCCGCAGCCGGGAGGGTCGATCAACGACAACGGCACCGCCGAGGCGGTGCCGTTGCGAAGCTGGTTCGAGCTAGATCTTGGAAACCTGGGTGAAGTTCAGCTCGACCGGGGTCTCGCGACCGAAGATCGAGACGAGCACCTTGAGCTTCTGCTGCTCGGCGTTGACCTCGCTGATGCTGGCGGGCAGCGTCGCGAACGGGCCGTCCATGACGGTGACCGACTCGCCGACCTCGAAGTCGACCTCGATGACCGGCTTGCCCGCGGCAGCGGCACCGGTGTCCGCACCGGACGCGGCAGCGGCGGCGGCCGCCTTCTTCTGAGCCTGCGCACCGGCCGGGACCAGGAACTTCACGACCTCGTTGATGGTCAGCGGGGTCGGCTTGGCGCCGGGGCCACCGCCGGTCATGCCGACGAAACCGGTGACGCCGGGGGTGTTGCGGACCGCGCCCCACGACTCGTTGTTCAGTTCCATCCGGACCAGGATGTAGCCGGGCAGCACCTTGCGGTTGACGTTCTTCTTCTGCCCGTTCTTGATCTCGGTGACCTCTTCGGTCGGCACCTCGACCTGGAAGATGTAGTCCTCGAGGCCGAGGTTCTGCACGCGGGTCTCGAGGTTGGTCTTGACCTTGTTCTCGTAGCCGGCGTAGGAGTGCACGACGTACCAGTCGCCGGGGACGCGGCGCAGCTTGGCCTTCATCGACTCGACGGGGTCGGCTTCGGGGTCTTCCTCGGTGGCGACGGCCTCGACGACGGCCTCGTCGGCCGCGTCGGCGTCAGCGAGCTCGGTGGTGGCCTCGACCTCGTCGGCGGCGGTCTCCGCCACGACAGTGTCGTCAACCGGGAACTCGGCGTTTGTTTCGTTCTCCGGGGTGCTCACTTCGGCACTCGCTTCCTGTGTCGTCACGTACATCGTCTGGGCCGGGTCAGGTGCGCGGAGGCACACTCCGCCGTTCCGGCCCGCGATCGGCTACCGGCGTGGGGTGTCGGCGATCAGCCGAACAGCCAGTCGACACCCGTGATGAACGCAATATCGATCCCGTAGATGAACGCGACCATGAAGACCACGAACACCAGAACGACGGCCGTATAGGTGACCATCTGCTTCCGGTTGGGCCAGATCACCTTGCGCAGTTCCGCGATGACCTCTCGCAGGAACTTGAGCAGCCGCTTGAACGGGTTGCCCGATTTGGCCTTCCCGGCAGTCTTGTCTGCCTTGCGCAAGGAGGGCCGGTCCAGCGTGGCCACCGAACCGGTGTCCGCCGGAGCATCCGACGTGCGCGCACGACGAGCTGTCCGCTTGCCGCTCGGCCGAGTGGCAGCGGCGGTGTCGTCGCCGTCTTCGGCGCGAGTATCCCGCTCGTCGCTCACGTCGATCCTTCCTCGTCGCTGGCATTCAGGGCAGGGGCGACAGGACTTGAACCTGCAACCTGCGGTTTTGGAGACCGCTGCTCTGCCAATTGAGCTACGCCCCTTCGGTTGAACCAGCCTGAGCTGCGTTGTCCAACCACAGTCGATATTCGATTATCGAGCTCTGGTGTCACACAACATGCGCGCCGCTTCCGTGGGGATCTACTCCCCGGGAAGATCAGCGCGCAGCAGCCGGTGACCCCAGAGTCCCGAGTGTACGTTACCGCGTGCGGTATTCGCCAATCCGGTACAGCCGACCAGGTCAGGACAGCTGAACGGTTGCCGTGGCGCGTCCGAAGATCTTCTTGCCCGCCGACTTCGCCGTGATGGCGACGACCGCGGTCCTGGTATCCGGATCGACCGACTTCACCTTACCGGTGAACTCGACCTCGGCCGGGGACTCGGCGCCGACGAAGACCGGGCTGGTGAACCGGACGTTGTACTCCTTCACCGCGCCGGGATCACCGAGCCACGAGGTGACGAAACCGCCGCCGAGGCCCATCGTGAGCATGCCGTGCGCGACCACGTCGTCCAGGCCGACCATCTTCACGATCTCGTCGCTCCAGTGGATCGGGTTGGCGTCGCCGGACACGCCCGCGTAGTTCACCAGATCGCCACGGGTGAGCCGGACGGTGCGCGGCGGCAGTTCATCGCCCGCGGCCACGCTGTCGAAGGACAGGGCGTGTGTGGGGACGGCAGGCTCCGGCTGCCTGGTGACCGGATCGGGGGTGAGCTCGGCGGGGAGCTCGGCCGGCGCGTGATGGTCGGGCTCCTCGAGGCCGTGCATGAGGATGTTGCGGACCGCGTCCGACATCGCCGGATCGATGTCGGCGCCGCTGCGGCCGATCAGCGTGGTGTAGGTGGTGAGCACCAGCTCGTCGTCCTGGGCGGTGACGATGTTCTTGGTGACGATGATGTCGCCGCCGAAGGCCTGCCGGAAGGAATGCAGGTACACATCACAGGTCAGCTGGTCGCCCACCCGGATCGGGCGGTGGAACTCCAGGATCTGGTCGGTCTGCATGATCTGGCTCAGGTCGTAGCCGGTGACGATCCGCTCGAACAGCTTGCGCTGGGCGAGGATGCCGACCAGCGAGATGAAGGTGAGCGGGGCGAGCAGGCCCTGGTGGCCGTACTCGCGCGCGATGTCTTCCTCCCAGTGCACCGGGTGGTAGTCCTGCACGGCACGGGCGTATTCGCGCACCTTCTCGCGGCCGACCTCGTAGAAGTCGTCGACACGGTAGTGGTGGCCGACCATCGCCGCCGCGTGTGCGGCGGGATCGAACGGTTCGGCGGCTGCGGCGGTGACCGCTTCGTCAGTTCCGGTGTTCAGTGTCACCACCTGGACCTTACTCACACGTAGACCGCTCACAAGCCGTCCGGGGGTGTAAACACCGCCCACCCGGGGTACTGTTTCGACCCCGGAAAAAGCACAAAGGCCGGACTTTCGTCCGGCCTTCGGCAAATGTTCTGGTGAATCAGCGCGACTCGCGGTGCGCCCGGTGGGTTCCGCAGTTCGGGCAGAACTTCTTCAGCTCGAGGCGGTCCGGGTCGTTGCGCCGGTTCTTCTTGGTGATGTAGTTGCGATGCTTGCACTCTTCGCAGGCCAAGGTGATCTTTGGCCGGACATCGGTGGACTTCGCGGCCACGATATGCCTTCTTTCCGGTCTGGGCTGAGTCGTTATTGGTAGCGATGGCCGGACTTGAACCGGCGACACAACGATTATGAGTCGTTTGCTCTACCGACTGAGCTACACCGCCACGGCGGACCTGTTACGGTGGGCCGGCGGGAAAGTCGGTCACCACCGGCAATCCGGCGAGCCCCCTAACGGAATCGAACCGTTGACCTTTTCCTTACCATGGAAACGCTCTGCCGACTGAGCTAAGGGGGCATGACTACGTGGCACAGAGTCTGTATCGGCGGGCCGATCAGCGCGACCCCGTGCTCCGGCGTCCTGAAGAAGATTACACACTACCCGCCAGCACTACCAAATCGCCAGCTAGGACGCACTTTTTCCCCAGGCAACCCACTGATCACCCGAGAACATGGGTAACTCCCCAACTCCCCCGCCTCCCCGCGACTTCAGCGGGTCGTCCGGTAGGTCAGCTGCTTGTCCTCGGGCTCACCACGTGGTCGCTCGGGGCGGAGGTGGCGCGGGAGTTACCCATGTCCTCGGGTGATCAGCGGGTTGCTTCACCAAACCAAAGAACCCCGCCGATCTGATGATCGACGGGGTTCGATGTGGCAGATGTAGGATTCGAACCTACGTAGGCTTTCACCGACAGATTTACAGTCTGCTCCCATTGGCCGCTCGGGCAATCTGCCTTGTGCGCCGTTTCCGGTGCGCTGAGCAGCTTACAACGAACCCACACCCCCAATGCAAACCGCCTGCACAACGACCCTGCGAGCACGGTCGGACCAGGCATGCGGGTACAACTGTCTCGGTGGCCGGCACACCTGTCGGCGCACCCATTGTCAGACCGTGAGGGACAGGAGCGCAGTGTGGCCGATTCGTCATTCGACGTGGTGAGCAAGGTCGATCGCCAGGAGGTCGACAACGCGCTGCACCAGGCGGAGAAGGAGCTGAACTCCCGCTACGACTTCAAGGGCACCGACGCGTCGATCGCGTGGTCGGGCGAGGAGGCCATCGTGCTGACCGCGAACGCCGAGGAGCGGGTCAAGGCCGCGCTCGAGGTGTTCAAGGAGAAGCTGATCCGCCGTGACATCTCGCTGAAGGCGTTCGACGCCGGCGAGCCGCAGGCCTCCGGCAAGGTGTTCAAGATCACCGGCACGCTGGTGCAGGGCATCGATACCGAGAAGGCGAAGAAGATCTCCAAGAAGATCCGCGACGAGGGCCCCAAGGGCGTGAAGGCGCAGATCCAGGGCGAGGAGCTGCGGGTCAGCAGCAAGAAGCGCGACGACCTGCAGGCCGTGATCTCCCTGCTCAAGGGCGAGGACTTCGGCATCGCCCTGCAGTTCGTGAACTACAGGTAGCGGGCGGGGCGGCGCTCAGTGCCGGTGGGTGCCGCCCGCCATTTCCTCCAGCCGCCTGATGCGCTCGTCCATCGGCGGGTGTGTCGAGTACCAGCGGGCGATGCGGTCGCCCGCGCGGAACGGGTTGGCGATCATCAGGTGCGATTCGCTGGTGAGCTTGGGATCCGGCGGCAGCGGGGCCACCTGGACGCCGCGTTCGATCTTGCGCAGGGCCGAGGCCAGTGCCAGCGGGTCACCGGTGAGTTCGGCGCCGGACTGATCGGCCTGGAACTCGCGCGATCGCGATACCGCCATCTTGATCAGGCCGGCGGCGATCGGGCCGAGCAGCGAGACGAGCAGCACCGCGATGACGTTCGGGCCCTGACCGTCCCTGCTGCCGAACGAGCTGGCGAAGAAGGCCATGTTCGCGAGTCCGGTGATGATCGAGGCCATCGCGCCCGCCACCGACGAGATCAGGATGTCGCGGTTGTAGACGTGCGACAGCTCGTGGCCGAGAACCGCGCGTAACTCCCGCTCGTCGAGCAACTGCAAGATGCCGCTGGTGCAGCAGACCGCCGCGTGCCGGGGGTTGCGACCGGTCGCGAACGCGTTGGGCGCGTTGGTGGGGCTGATGTAGAGCCGCGGCATCGGCTGGCGGGCCGTGGTCGCGAGCTCGCGCACGATCCGGTACATGACCGGCGCTTCCAGTTCGCTGACCGGTTGCGCGTGCATCGCCTTCAGCGCCAGTTTGTCGCTGTTGAAGTACGCGTAGGCGTTCATGCCGACGGCCAGCACGATCGAGATGATCAGGATCGTCGGGCTGCGGAACATCGCCCCGATGGCGACGATCAACGCCGACAGCCCGACCATCAATCCAAACGTCTTGATCCCATTGGGCATGCAGTTCCGCCTCCCCGCGCCTTTTGCCGGTCGTCGGGCGCGTGGTTCGTCAAGCATCGGGCCTGCGGTCGACAATTCCGCCTCTCCGCGCCTTTTGCCGGTCGTCAGGCGCGGGATTCGTCATGCACCGGGCTTGCGGTTCACCATGTGAACGGTCTTGGGCGTACCCGGCGAGTTACCGATGTTCTATCGAAATCTGTCGTTGCTTCGCGTCAGGTCAACGAGTGCGCGTCAGCGATAGTTCCGGGTCAGCCGACACGTTCGATGGTGTAACGGACCAGGCGGGTGAGGGCCTCGTTGGCCGGGCCTGCCGGGAGGGCAGCCAGTTCGGCGTCGGCGAGGTCGGCGTATTCCTGGAGCTTGGCCTTGGCCTTGGCCATGCCGGGTGAGCGACGCAGCAATTCCAGCGCCTCCTCGACCTCGGCGTCGGTTTCCAGCGGGTGATCGAGCAGGGTGCGCAAGCGGTCGCTGTCGGCGCCGGACTCGCGCAGGGCGTAGAGGACGGGCAGGGTGTGCACGCCCTCGCGCAGGTCGGTGCCGGGGGTCTTGCCGGACTGTTCGGCCGACGAGGAGATGTCGATGATGTCGTCGGAGATCTGGAAGGCGGTGCCGACGGCGTCACCGAGGCGGGCCAGCCGCTCGACGTGCTCGGACCCGGCGCCGGAGAAGGTGCCGCCGAAACGGCCCGCCGCGGCGATGAGCGAGCCGGTCTTCTCCCAGACCACGCGCAGGTAGTGCTCGACCGGATCCTGGGACTGCTTGGCGCCCATGGTTTCCCGCATCTGGCCGGTGACCAGCTCGGCGAAGGTCTCGGCGATGATCCGGACCGCGTCGGGGCCGAGCGTCGAGGTGAGCCGGGAGGCGTGCGCGAACAGGTAGTCGCCTGCCAGGATCGCGATGTTGTTGCCCCAGCGCGCGTTGACGCTGACCGCGCCGCGCCGCTGCGTGGCCTCGTCCATCACGTCGTCGTGGTACAGCGTGGCCAGGTGCACCAGCTCCACGACGGTGCCCGCGGTGACCAGCGCCGGGTCGGTGGGATTGGGGCCGAGCTGACCGGTCAGCACGGTGAACAGCGGGCGGAACCGCTTGCCGCCTGCCCTGGCCAGGTGCAGTGCGGCTTCCTGGAGGAATTCCTCGCCGTCGGAGAGTTCGTCGACGAGCAGTTTCTCGACCGCGGCCAGGCCGTCGCGCACGGTGGCGGCGAGTTCGGGATCGACGAGATCTACCCCGGCAACCACGGTGCTCTCGTCGCTCACAGCCGATGTGCTCATTATCTTCTCCCAGCGATGCGTCCGACCCCGACGGGTAGCAACCTAGCGTGTTCCGGCGCCCACGCCGATGAACACCGTCACACAGTGACTATTCCCGGTGTACCCGACACTCTCGCACAGCGCCCTGGGGTGCCAGTATTGAGCCATGGGTTCACCGGACTTCACCCCCGCCGACCGCGCTGTCCTGCCTGCCGCCGTCGAGGTGCTGGTCGTCGGTGCCGGGCCCGCCGGTTCGGCGTCGGCGGCCTGGGCCGCGCGCGCCGGACGCGATGTGCTGCTGCTCGATTCCGCGGTCTTCCCGCGGGACAAGACCTGTGGCGACGGGCTGACGCCGCGCGCGACCGCCGAGCTCGAGCACCTCGGCCTCGGCGAGTGGCTGCGCGCGCACACGGTGAACCACGGCCTGCGGATGGCCGGTTTCGGCAGGGAGGCGTTGCTGCCGTGGCCGAACGGGTCGTTCCCGACGTACGGAAGCGCTGTTCCCCGAACCGAACTCGACGACAAGCTGCGCGAGACCGCGATCAAATCCGGTGCCAGGATGGTCGACGGCGCGAAGGTCACCGAGGTGCTGCGCGAGGGCGAGCGGGTCACCGGCGTGACGGTCCGCATCGGCGATGCCACCCACTCGGTGCGCTGCCGGGTGCTCGTCGTGGCCGACGGCGTGCGCTCCCCCATCGGAAAACAGTTGGGCCGCACCTGGCATCGGCGCTTCGCCTACGGGACCGCGGCGCGCGCCTACATCAAGTCGGGACGCAGCGACGACCAGTGGATCTCCTCGCACCTCGAGCTGCGCAACGCGGCCGACGAGCTGGTGCCCGGCTACGGCTGGATCTTCCCGCTCGGCAACGGCGAGGTGAACATCGGCGTCGGTTCGCTGGCGACCGAACAGCGGCCGTCGCACATCGCGCTCAAGCCGCTGATCGAGCACTACACCCGGCTGCGCCGCGAGGAATGGGAGCTCGAGGGCGAGCTGCGTGCCGTCGCGTCGGCGCTGCTGCCGATGGGCGGTGCGGTGTCGGGGGTGGCCGGGCCGAACTGGGTGCTCGTCGGTGACGCCGCGGGTTGCGTGAATCCGCTCAACGGTGAGGGCATCGACTACGGCCTGGAAGGCGGGCACATGCTCGCCGGGCTGCTGGACGAGCCCGATCTGAGCCGGGTGTGGCCGCAGCTGCTGCGTGACCGGTACGGCCGCACGTTCTCGGTGGCGCGCAGGCTCGCCGGCCTGGCCACCCACCCGAAGATGGTCCCGCTCGGCGGGCCGCCGGTGATGCGCTCGAAGTACCTACAGCGCACGGCCGTTCGGGTGATGGGCAATCTGGTGACCGACGAGGACCTCGACATCACCGCGCGCGCCTGGCGGGCAGCGGGACGCGCCTCGCTACGCGCCGACGACCTACCCCCGTTCAGCTGAGCTCACCCGTCAGGTGCGGTGCCGCCCGGGTCGACGGCACCGCCGTGGGTGTCAGTTCTTGGCGAACCAGCCCTCGAAGAACTTGCGTTCGCTGTTGAGGACGCGCTGGTGCAGCTGCTCGGCGAGCGGCTCGATCGCGCCGCCGACGAGCGGCACCTTCACGGTGACGGTGCCGACGACCTCGATCTCGCTGCCCTCGGCGGTGGGGCGCAGTTCGTAGGTGCCCTCCATCTCGGTGGTGATTCCGCCGGTGTTGCCGGTGAAGCTGCCCTTGGCGACCTCACCCTCCAGCGGCTGCCAGTGGTCGGTTCGTGAGAGCACCAGATCACTCTTGAGTACCTTGCGCACCAGGCCGGGAACCTTGTCCCGACCGGGGGTTTCCGTCATTTGCAGGCGAATCGAACCCGGCCCTTCGGGATGGGACAGTTCGACGGTCGCGGTGTCGGCGGCGGCGAAGCGCTCCTGCCAGACCGCATCGTCGACGAGTGCCCGGTGAAGCTCTTCGACCGGGACGGTGTAGGGCACGGTGAAGCTGAATTTTCGGGACATGGGCGACACGCTAGCGCAGCATCCGACTAGGGTGGCGGCGTGTCGGAAACCAGCCAGTCGGAGAGGCGGACGAAGCGCCTGCGACGGGTGAGCACCGGAGTGCTCGGTACCGCGACGGTGATCAGCGTGCTGATGGTGCTGCTGGTCCTCGCGGCCTGGCGCAACGATTACGAGATCGAGAATCATCGTGGCGTCACCTCGGGCGAGGTGCTCTCGGCGGGCCGGTTGCGTTCGGCGGTGATGTACGTGACGCCCGACAGCGTGACCCACAATCCGAAGGTCGGCATCCTGTATCCGACCAATCTGACCGCGGGTCAGCGGATCAATGTGGAGTACAGCGTGCGCGACCCCGATCTGGTCCGGGTCGCCGGGCGCGATGCGCGGGTGGCGATCATTCCGGCGGCGTCGGTGATCGTGGTGGTCTGGGCGCTGGCGCTGCCTGCGCTGTGGCTGGTGCGGCGCAAGCAGCGCGCGGCGTAACTTCGTCTGCTGTTCGTCCCTGCTTCACGTCGGTGTGGGTGTGCCGCGCGGTGTGGCGGTCACCCTGAGAGAGTGCGCGTAGCCATCGTCTCGGAGTCTTTCCTGCCGAACATGAACGGCGTCGTCAACTCCGTGTTGCGGGTGTTGGACCACCTGGACCAGCACGGGCACGACGCGATGATCGTGGCGCCCGACACCCTGCGCGGTGTGCCGCCCGCCCCGCGCTTTCACGGCCGCTTCCCGGTGCACCGGGTGCCGGCGATGATGGTGCCCAAGGTCAGTTCGCTGCCGGTCGGCCTGCCGCAGCCGGGGATCACCGCCGCGATCGCCGCCTTCGATCCGGACGTGGTGCATCTGGCCTCGCCGTTCCTGCTCGGCGCCGGTGGGCTGGCGGCCGCGACCCGGCTCGATCTGCCCTCGATCGCGGTGTATCAGACCGATGTGGCCGGCTTCGCCAAGAGCTACGGTCTCGGGCTGGCCGCGCGGGCGGCCTGGGCGTGGACGCGCCGGATCCACGAAGGCGCGACGCGCACGCTGGCGCCCTCCTCGGCGGCCGCGCAGGACCTGGCCGACCACGGCATTCCGCGGGTGCACCGCTGGGGCCGTGGGGTCGACATCGACCGGTTCAACCCGGCCGCGCGCAGCGCCGAATTGCGGGCGAGCTGGCTTGGCTCGCAGGACCGGCTGGTCGTCGGTTTCGTCGGCAGGCTCGCGCCGGAGAAGCACGTCGAACGACTCGCCGCGCTGGCCGGTGATCCCTCGATCCAGCTGGTCGTGGTGGGCGACGGGCCGGATCGGGCACAGCTGAGCCGGCTGATGCCGGACGCGGTGTTCACCGGTGAGCTCGGCGGCAGCGAGCTGGCCACGCATTACGCGAGCCTGGACGTGATGGTGCATCCTGGCGAGCACGAGACGTTCTGCCAGGGTGTGCAGGAGGCGCTGTCCTCCGGTGTGCCGGTGATCGGTCCCGATGCGGGCGGGCCGCGCGATCTGATCGCACACTGCCGCAACGGCTATCTGCTGCCGGTCGACCGGTTCGCCGAACTGCTGCCCAGCGCGGTCTCGGCGCTGCGTGATCCGAGCCAGCGCGCCCGGTTCGCGACGGCGGCCCGCAAGTCGGTGCTGCATCGCACCTGGCCCGCCATCTGCACCGAGCTGATGACCCACTACGCCGATGTCACCGGCATGCGCGACCGCTTGCCGCGCTCGGCATAGCAGGACGCGGCCGATAAGCTCGATTCGTGGCGACAACAGAGCAGCGGGAACCGATTCGGGCTTCGCTGGACAAGCAACCCCACGAGGTCGCGTCGATGTTCGACGGTGTGGCGAAGCGCTACGACCTCACCAACACGGTCATCTCCGGTGGCCAGGATCGGTACTGGCGGTGGGCGACGCGGCGCGCGCTCGGGCTGCGACCGGGTGAGCGGGTGCTCGACCTGGCGGCGGGCACCGGGGTCTCGACCGTGGAGCTCGGCAAGTCGGGCGCCTGGTGCGTGGCCGCCGACTTCTCCCAGGGCATGCTCGCCGCGGGCCGGTTCCGGCAGGTGCCGATGGTGGCGGGCGATGCGATGGCGCTGCCGTTCGCCGACAATTCCTTCGACGCGGTGACCATCTCCTTCGGCCTGCGCAATGTCGCCGATATCGATCTGGCGCTGCGCGAGATGCTGCGGGTGACCAAGCCCGGCGGCCGCGTGGTGGTCTGCGAGTTCTCCACCCCGGTGTTCGGGCCGTTCCGCACCGTCTACATGGAGTACCTGATGAAGGCGCTGCCGCGGGTGGCGCGGGCGGTCAGCTCCAACCCCGACGCGTACGTGTACCTCGCCGAGTCGATCCGCGCGTGGCCGAACCAGCGCAGGCTGGCCCGGCGCATCGCCGACGCGGGCTGGGACTCGGTGCAGTGGCGTGACCTCACCGGTGGTGTGGTGGCGCTGCATCGCGGCTACAAACTGGGCTGAGACCCCTCGATCCCGGGGTGAATCCGGTCACTCCGGGACAGCGCGCGGCGGGCGCTTCCCTGTCGGAACATGCCCTGATCAGGGCCGATATTCCGGTCTCGACCTCACAGTGAAAATTTTGACGTGTGAGGTCGATTGTCACCTGGACATAACGTTCGGTAAATCGAGCGCAACGACAGGTGCGGATGATCGGAGACATGACAGGGGAAGCTGACATCCGCGACACGGGCGCTGTGCGTACACAGTGCTCGTACTGCGGCGTCGGCTGCGGCATAAGCGTCCAGACCAAGACTGATCAGTCGGGCGCGCGGTTGATCGCGAAGGTCAGCGGCGACAAGCTGCATCCGGCGAACGCGGGCAGGCTGTGCACCAAGGGCGCGACGCACGCCGAGATGATGGCCGCCCCCGGCCGGATGGAGTCCGCCTATCACCGCCCTGAGCGCGGTCAGGTTCCCGTTCCGCTGCCGGTCGACGAAGCCGTCCACGAGACCGCCACGCGGCTGCGCGCGATCCTCGACGAGCACGGGCCCGACGCGATCGCCCTCTACGTCTCCGGGCAGATGTCGCTCGAAGCCCAGTACCTGGCGACCAAGCTGGCCAAGGGCTACCTGCGGACCAAGCACATCGAAGCCAATTCCCGGCTGTGCATGGCCAGCGCGGGCACCGGCTACAAGCAGTCGCTCGGCGCCGACGGTCCGCCCGGCTCCTACGACGACTTCGAGCACGCCGACCTGTTCTTCGTCTCCGGCGCGAACATGGCCGACTGCCACCCGATCCTCTACCTGCGGATGGCCGACCGGCTCAAGGCGGGCGCCAAACTGATCGTGGTCGACCCGCGCCGCACCGAGACCGCGGCCCGCGCCGACCTGTTCCTGCAGATCGCGCCCGGCACCGACCTCGCGCTGCTCAACGGCCTGCTGCACCTGCTTGTCGCCGACGGCGCGATCGACACCGCCTTCATCGCCGAGCACACCGAGGGCTGGGAGGCGATGCCCGAGTTCCTCGCCGACTACCCGCCCGCCAGGGTCGCCGAGCTCACCGGCCTGGCCGAGGCCGACATCCGCACCGCGGCGATGATGATCGCCGAGGCGGGCGAGTGGATGTCGCTGTGGACGATGGGACTCAACCAGTCCACCCACGGCACCTGGAACACCAACGCGCTGGTGAACCTGCACCTGGCGACCGGCGCGATCTGCCGCCCCGGCAGCGGCCCGTTCTCGCTGACCGGCCAGCCCAATGCCATGGGCGGCCGCGAGATGGGCTACATGGGACCTGGTCTGCCCGGCCAGCGCAGCCTGCTCTCCCCCGCCGACCGGACCTTCGTCGAGACCGCGTGGGACCTGCCCGCGGATACCCTGCGGACCGAGGCGGGCCCCGGCACCATCGACATGTTCCGCGGCCTGGCCGACGGCGAGATCAAGGCCGCCTGGATCATCTGCACCAATCCCGTCGCCACCGTGGCCAATCGCAAGACGGTGATCGCGGGACTGGAGGCGGCCGAGCTGGTCGTGGTACAGGACGCCTACACCGAGACCGCCACCAACGCCTACGCCGATCTGCTGCTGCCCGCCACGCTGTGGGCCGAAGCCGATGCGGTGATGGTGAATTCGGAGCGCAACGTCACCCTGCTGCAGCAGTCGGTCGATCCGGTCGGCGACGCGCGGCCGGACTGGTTGCTGATCGCGCAGGTTGCCACGGCCATGGGTTTCCCCGGTTTCGACTTCGCCTCGAGCGCCGAGGTGTTCGCCGAACTGCGGCAGTTCACCAACCCGGCGACCGGCTACGACCTGAGCGGCATGAGCTACGAGCGGCTGCGCGAAGGCCCGATGCAGTGGCCGTGCCGCGACAGCGATTCCCCGCGCAACCCGATCCGCTACGTCAACGACGGCACCCACCAGCCGCTGCATGTCGAGGCCGACGGCACCACCCCTCGACTCGCGTTCGCCACCCCGAGCAGGCGCGCGGTGTTCTTCGCCCGCCCGCATCTGCCCGCCGCCGAACTGCCCGACGACGACTACCCGTTCCTGCTCAATACCGGCCGCCTGCAGCATCAGTGGCACACGATGACCAAGACCGGCAAGGTCGCCAAGCTGACCAAGCTCAACGGCGCGCCGTTCGTCGAGGTACACCCCGAAGACGCCCGGCGCCTCGACCTGAAGCCCGGCGACCAGCTCGAAATCGCCTCGCGCCGTGGCCGTGCCGTGCTGCCGGTGCAGATCAGTGATCGGGTGCGGCCAGGTGATTGCTTTGCTCCTTTCCACTGGAACGACGAACAGGGCGAATATCTGACGATCAACGCCGTCACCAACGACGCGGTGGATCCCGCCTCGCTGCAGCCGGAGTTCAAGGCGTGCGCGGTGGCGCTGCGCCGGGTCGGCCCCGCCGCCGCACCCGAGCAGGCCCCGGCACAACCGGTCCGGCAGCCGGCGCAACCTGCCACCCACCCCCTGGCCGGGATTCTGGGCCTGGACGCGGCCACCTCACCGACACTCAGCGAGACCGAGCGCATCTACCTCGGCGGGTACCTCGCCGCACTGCAATCGCTGCCGGTGACCGGGCAGCCGGTGCTGCCCGCGAGCGCGCCGCTGTCGGCGCAGTCACGGCTGTGGGTCGACGGGCTGCTGGCCGGCATGTACTCGCGCACCGCCGGTGCCGCGACCGAGGTCGCGGGCGCCGATGCCGCGACCGCCGCCCCGGTGACGGTGCTGTGGGCCTCCCAGACCGGCAACGCCGAGGAACTCGCCGCCACCGTCGCCGCGCGGCTGTCCGCGGCAGGCTTCCTGCCGTCGCTGCTCGACATGGACTCCTGTGAGCTGTCGGCACTCACCGGCGACATCCTCATCGTCACCAGTACCTTCGGTGACGGCGGCCCGCCCGACAACGGCGCCGACTTCTGGACCAGGCTCGAAGACAGCATCGTGCGCCTCAACGGCGTCCGCTACGCGGTCTTCGCCCTCGGTGACTCCTCCTACGACGACTTCTGTGGACACGGCCGCAAACTCGACCGCCTGTTCGCCGAGCGCGGCGCCAAGCCGCTGGTGCCGCGGGTCGACAGCGAACCCGACTTCACCGATGCCGCCGAGCAGTGGCTCGACGACGTGCTCGCCGCACTGGGCGGCTCGGCCGCAGGCGACGCCGGACCGTCGGACCCGACCGGAGGTGGCGCGACCCCGGTTCCGAACGGTGCTGGGTTACACCAGGGTTCCGGTCCCTCCCTGTCCATGCCCTCGGGTCGCGGTGGAGCCATCGTCCTCGACCGTCCGCTCACCGCCGCGCCGAGCCGCGTCCAGCGCGCCGCCCCGGCGCCTTTCACCCGCCAGTCGCCGGTCCGGGCGACCCTGATGCGCAATGAGACGCTCAGCGCGCCCGGCTCGTCGAAAGAGGTGCGGCGCTTCGGCTTCGATCTGCACGATCTGGACGCCAGCTACGAGGTCGGCGATTCGCTGGGTGTCCTGCCGGCCAACGGCACCGAGCTGGTCGAGGAATGGCTCACCGCCACCGGCCTCGACGGCCGCCGGGTGATCGAGCTGGACGACCGCGAGCTCACCCTCACCGAGGCACTGCGCACGCACTACGACATCACCAAGGTGAGCCAGGATCTGCTCGGCTTCATCGCCGAGCGCAACCCGCACCCGCAGCTGGCCAAGCTGCTGCGCCGCGACAACCGCAACGAGCTCGCCAACTACCTGTGGGACCGCCAGGCCGTGGACGTGCTGCGTGACTTCCCGGTGCGCACCGATCTGGTCGACTGGCTCGGCGCACTGAAAAAGCTGCAACCACGCCAGTATTCGATCTCGTCGAGCCCGCTGACCACCCCCGACGAAGTGCAGCTGACCGTGGGTGTCGTCCGCTACGGCGATCCGGTGGGCGACTCCGCCCGGCGCGGCGGCGTGTGCTCGACCTTCCTCGCCGACCGGGCGGGCGCCGAGGTCCCGATCTTCCTACAGCGGGCACCGCATTTCCGCCCGCCGCTGGACCCGAACGCCCCGATGATCATGGTGGGACCGGGCACCGGTATCGCTCCTTTCCGTGGGTTCCTGCACGAGCGCCGGGCCGTCGGCGCGACCGGACGCAACTGGCTGTTCTTCGGCGACCAGCACGCCGCCCAGAACTTCTACTACCGCTCCGAGCTCGAGGACATGTTCCGTTCCGGCTTCCTCACCCGCCTCGACCTGGCCTTCTCCCGCGACCAGCGCGAGCGGATCTACGTGCAGCACCGGATGATCGAGCACGGCGCCGAGCTGTGGTCGTGGCTGCGCGACGGCGGCCACTTCTACGTCTGCGGCGACGCGGCTCGCATGGCCAAGGACGTCGACGACACCCTGCTACGCATCGCCCAGATCCACGGCAAGCTGGACGAAGCAGGCGCCCTGGCCTTCAAGAAGCAGCTCGTCGCCGAAAAGCGCTACGTCCGCGACGTGTACTGACTCACGCCGCCCGCACGGCAGGCGGATTCAGCCGGGTGAAGTCGGGCAGCCGGTGATAGGGGTAGTACGGGTACGGGGGTGTGGTCGAGCTCGCCGCGTCGAGGGCGGCCAGGTGCTCCGGATCGAGCTGCCAGCCGACGGCGCCCAGGTTCTGGCGCAGCTGTTCCTCGTTGCGGGCACCGATCAGGACGGTGGCGACGGTCGGCCTGGTGAGCAGCCAGTTGAGGGCGATCTGCGGGACGCTGCGACCGGTGTCGGCGGCGATGCGATCGAGGACATCGACGACGTCGTAGAGGTGTTCGTCGTCGACGGGCGGGCCGGCCTGCGCGGTCTCGTGCAGCCTGCTGCCCGCCGGAAGTGGCTGGCCGCGACGCACTTTGCCGGTGAGCCTGCCCCAGCCCAGCGGGCTCCAGACGACCGCGCCGACGCCCTGGTCCGCGCCGAGCGGCATCAGTTCCCATTCGTAGTCGCGGCCGACGAGGGAGTAGTAGACCTGGTGCGCGACGGGCTTTTCCAGGCCGAGCTCCTCGGCGGTGGCCAGTGCCTTCATCAATTCCCACCCGGCGTAGTTGGACACACCGAGGTAGCGGATCTTGCCTGCGCGCACGAGATCGTCCAGGGCTGTGAGGGTTTCCGCCAGCGGGGTGCCCGCGTCGAAGGCGTGTAGCTGGAACAGGTCGAGGTAGTCGGTGCCGAGGCGGCGCAGGGAGGCGTCGACGGCACGGATCAGCCTGGCCCGGCTCGCACCGGCCTCGTGCGGGCCGGGGCCGGTGGGCAGGGCCGACTTGGTCGACAGCAGCACCTGCTCGCGCCTGCCCTTGATCGCCGCGCCGAGTACCTCCTCCGAGGCGCCGTCGGAATAGACGTCGGCCGTGTCGAACAGGGTGACACCGGCCTCGAGGCTGATGTCGACCAGGCGCCTGGCCTGCGCCGCATCGGTATCGCCCCAGGCGCTGAACAGGGCGCCACGTCCGCCGAAGGTGCCCGCGCCGAAACCGAGCGCGGGAACGAGCAGACCCGATGCGCCGAGCCGCCGGTACTCCATGAGAACTCCTAAAGGGTCTATAGTTCCGTTAACACCTCGGACAGTACACCCGATGCGCGCTAAATGAAACAGGAGTTCCGTTATGAATCACGATGTCGCCTGGCCTGGGTCTGTTCGCCCAGGTGGGCGCACTGCCCGGGTCCGCGAGTCCGTCCTGCAGGTCGCCGGTGATCTGCTCGCCGACCGCGGCTTCGCCCACCTCGATCTGGCCGAGGTCGCCGCGACGGCCGGGGTCGGCAAGACCACGATCTATCGCCGCTGGCGCACCCCGGCGGGGCTGGTCGCCGACCTGCTGGTCGACATGGCCGAGCAGTCGCTGCCCCGCACCGAAACCGGCACCCTGCTCGACGACCTCACCGCCAATGCCCGGCTGGTCGCCAAGACCCTCGCCGACCGACGGCAGGGCAATCTGTTCCGCGCCGTCATCGCCGCGGCCACCTGCGACGAGGGCACCGCCGCGGCGCTGCACACCTTCTACGACACCCGGCTCACCGAATGGGCGCCCTGCGTCGACGCCGCCGTCGCGCGCGGCGAAGCGCCCGCAGGCACCGACGCTCGGGCGGTCCTGTCCGCGGTCTCCGCGCCGCTGTACTACCGGCTGCTCGCCAGCGGCGACCCCATCGACGCGGCCGCCGCCGACCAGTCGGCCAAGGCAGCCGCCCTCGCCACGATCGGCGGTGCCTTCGTCCGCTGAGTGCCTGCTTCGAGACGAATTCGCCCAGCACGCGCTGGTATTCGGCGAGGTCGACCGTGGTGCGACCGGATCAAACCTGGCGGTCCGCTGCACTCACGGTCGCCCGCCACCCCGGGTCGCGACCGGTGAGGCCGAGCAGGCGATCGAACGCGGGCGCGTCGTCGGGAACGGCGATCACCGGGCCGAACAGACCGGGCGTGCCGGACGGGTCGGTGTCGCGCAGGAATTCGTGCAGGATCGGCAGATAGCCGGGGTCGACCGTCACGGACTGCCCGGTGGCGACCGCCAGATCCCAGGCGTGGATGGTGACCTCGTCGAGGGCGACCATCGCCATCACCGCGGCGGGCAGCACGACGCCACCGGCCTCGGCGTCACCGTCCCAGGCCACGGGCGCACGCCACGCGGCGGTCAGCGCGTCGAGCTGAGCGGGGATCAGGGCGCGCCAGCCTGCGGGCAGCGGGTCGTCGAGGCTGGGCGGTGCCGACCGGCCGTCGGACTCCTTGGTCGCGGCCTGCCGGAACGCCTCGGTCAGCCCGACGACGTGGGAGAGCAGCGTCCCCACGGTGGTGTCGACGCACGGCGTCGGCGCGGTGAGCTGGTCGTCGGCGATGCCGGCGACGACGGTGGCGAGTGTGCGGGCGGCGAGGGCGAAGTCGAACTGCGGTTCCATGTGCGCTCCTGAGCGAGGACGGACTGCCTATACCTGTACAGACGGACCGAGCACCCGAAACTCATCGCCGCGCGGGTTGCCGAGCGGCCCGAATCGGCGCACGCTGGATGGCGCAACGATCAGCGACATACGTGCGAGGCGACGACCGAGGAGCACCGATGATCGACCACGAAACCGCCCGGCCGCTGGACGAGGTCCCCGAGGCCGATCGGATCGAACAGGAACAGACGGCCTTCACCGCCGGCGACCCCGACGACCCCGCCTTCTCCGATGCCGCCGACTACTCCGACCAGATGGCGGCCAATGTCGACCGCGATGCCTTCACCGCGAACCCCGCCGACGTGATCGAGCAGACCATCCCCGTCCCGTTCGACGACGAGTTCGTCGAGGGCGAGGAGCCGTAGACCCTGATGGGCGCTGTCGGCGAAGCCGTCGACCGACCCGCGCACGGCCGGAGCGAATGCGGAGGTACGCCTCAGCCCGCGATCTTCGCCCGGACGGTCGCGTGCAGTTCGCGCAGGCTGGAACGCTCGGTCGCGACCTCGAGTACGCGTAGTCCGTGCGCGTCGCCGACCAGCTCCACACCCAGCTCGTCGGGGTCGACCTGGCGGTGCGGGATCCGGTAGGCGGCGCACAGGGCGGCCAGATCCATTCCGTGCGGTGTGCCGAAGACCCGCTCGAAGACGCCCGCGTACTGCGGGTCGCCCTGTTCGAGCAGTTCGAAGATGCCACCGCCGTCGTCATTGGCGACGACGATCGTGAGGTTGTCCGGGCGCGGTTCGCCGCGCCCGATCAGCAGGCCCGACGCGTCGTGCAGGAAGGTCAGGTCGCCCATCAGCGCGACGGTGCGGCCCTGGTGGGCCAGCGCGGCACCGACCGCGCCGGAGACGGTGCCGTCGATCCCGGCGACACCACGGTTGGACAGCACCCGCACACCTGGCCGCGGATGCGAGACCAGCGCCGCGTCGCGAACCGGGTTCGACGCGCCGAGCAGCAGCTGGTCACCGTCGCGCAGCGAGTCCATGACGACGGCGGCCACATGCAGGCCGGTCGCCTTCGGGTGCGCCGACAGTTCGTCGCGCACCACCGATTGCGCCTGCCGGTTCAGCTCCGCGCAGCGCGCCAGCCACTCCTGACGCGGTGCGCCGGTGGTCACCGCGCGGGTGCCGGTGCCGACGACATTGCCGGAGACATCGGGCCAGCGCGGTCCGGTGGTCAGCGCGAAGACGGTGACATTCGGATCGGCGAGGACCCGCGAGACCTGGCGGTGCAGGGTCGGGCGGCCGGTGATGATCGCCTGCGTCGGCTTCAGCAGCGACAGTGCGAGCGGGTGCAGGGCGGGACCGTGCATCGGCGCCGTCGGCTCGGCCACCGTCGGCAGCTCGGCGAGTTCGGGCAGCAACCGCGCGCCGTGCCCGGAGATGACGACGGTGTCGGGCGTGAGGTCGATGTCGAGCGGCACGTCGAGGGTGGCGTACTGGGTCGCGGTCCATGGCCGTTCGTCGGCACGGCCCGCGGGCAGCGGATCGTCGGACAGCTCGGGGACCAGCGGCTCGCGCAGCGGGATGTCGAACTGCACCGGACCGGCGTTGCCGGAACGGGTTCCGCGCGCCGCGGCCAGCACCCGGCACACCGAGGAGCGCCACACGCTGTTCTGGCGCGGATACGCCGACTCGCCCGCCTCGGCTTCGGCGAGCCCGAGACTGATGGTGGCGCGGACCTGGCTGCCGAACAGGCCGAGCTGCTCGACCGTCTGATTGGCGCCGGTACCGAGCATCTCGTAGGGCCGGTTCGCGCTGACGACGATCAACGGCACCCGCGCGTAGTTGGCTTCCAGCACCGCGGGCCCGAGGTTGGCCACCGCGGTACCCGAGGTCATCACGACCGGCACCGGGCGCCCGGACGACACCGCGAGCCCGACCGCGAGGAAGCCCGCGGTGCGCTCATCGATGCGCATGTGCAGCCGTAGCCGCCCGGCCGCGTCCGCCGCCTGCAGCGCGAAGGCCAGTGGGGCATTACGCGATCCGGGGCACAGCACCACCTCGCGGACGCCGCCGCGCACGAGCTCGTCGACGACCACTCGTGCCTGCGCAGTTGACGGATTCACAATCCCAGAGTGTCAGACGGGGGCACACCCGTCTGCCCCCGGCCCGCGTTGGCTACGTCACCGCGCCGATTTGCGCACTGTCGTCAACGCCGCCGGAGCCATCACAGGCGGTTCTGCCCGATAACTAGATCAACAATTCAGAAATGAATCTGGCGACGGGTTTTCACGCCCGTCGCCAGATTTCAAGACCATCTCGAAGAGGAGCAGGTCGTTATCTCGATCAGATCACGCGGCAGGCGCGGTGAGTTCCTGGATACCGGTGATCGCCTCGATGATGTTGACCACCGCGGAGGTGCCGCTGTCGATCGCGCCGCTGCCCGACTCGAGCACGCTCGAACCGGCGGCCGAACCGCTGAGCACGCCGGCCGAGCCGGTGGCCACACCGGCGAGCTCGGCAGATCCGGTGGCCGAGCCCGTGTCGGCGCTGGCGACGGCCGGGCCGAAGAACATGACAGCGGCGGCAGCGGTGACACCGGCGGCGGCGAGAGTCTTGCGAGAGATCATGATCGACTTCCTTTCGACCTGCGCAATGCAGTCTTTTACGTCAGTACCGAGCGGAAGGAGTATTTCGGGAATTTCTATTTCCGAATCCGCTCGATTGGAAAGGTAATCGATACAGGGCTGTGATAGCCAGTCGTTCGCTGCATACGCGGAAGGCGGGGAATCGACGGCCACTCGCCCTTTCCCTGCCGTTCACGTACGGAGTGCCGTGGCTCACACTCTGCAGCGCGGAATTTACCCGCGACCGGGGATCGATGTGGCCGCGCACTCACCACACCCCCGTTACGTGAGTGTGGTCACACGGGCACGCGAAAGGCCGGTGCGGTTCGGGTAAACACCGAACCGCACCGGCCTCACGAGACAAACTCGCGGGGGCTACCCCGCCATGGGACTCAGCCCGCGTGCTTCTGCACCAGGTCGCCCACGCGCGGCAGAGCCTCGACGACGTGCTTCTTGGCCGACCCACGCATGGAGGAGTACACCTTCTGCAGGGCGGGACGGCTCGACGACTCGGCGCGGGCGTCGGTCACGGCCAGCAGCGACTCGGCGACCTCGTCGGACTTCGCGGTCAGCAGGTCGGCGAAGGTGCCGGCACCCGAGGCGGCGAATTCGGCCCAGTACGGCTGGAGCTGGTCGAGCAGCTTCGGCGCCAGCGAGGCCAGCGCGTCGGGAACGATGGTCGGGCTGATCTTCTTGACCGCCGCGTAGCCACCCTTCACCGCCAGGCCGGACGCACCACCTTTGTCCGAGACCTCGGCGTCGAGAACCTCGACGGCGTCGGCAAGGAAAGCCGGACGCTTGGTCTCGTCGAGCAGGGATTCAGACAGCGCTGCAACCACTTTCAGGTTCCTCCGGATCGGTTCGTTGAACGAGCAGCCGCAACTATACGCACCGGGTGCGCGAAACACGCGATGACGGCTCGAGCTGCGGTGTTACGACCTCGTACCGGTCCGCCGGGCGATAGGGCAATAATCGTGGTCGTGACTTTCGATCCGAAGCTGTGGCGGCCCGTCCCCGGGTTCGAGGACCTGACCGACATCACCTACCACCGACATATCGAGCAGGGCACGGTGCGGGTGGCGTTCGACCGGCCGGAGGTGCGCAACGCGTTCCGCCCGCACACCGTCGACGAGCTCTACCGCGCGCTCGATCACGCGCGGATGTCGCCGGATGTCGGCGCGGTGCTGCTCACCGGCAACGGACCGAGCCCCAAGGACGGCGGCTGGGCCTTCTGCTCCGGCGGTGACCAGCGCATTCGCGGCCGCAACGGCTACCAGTACGCCGACGGCGAGACCGCCGACACCGTCGACACCGCGCGCGCGGGCAGGCTGCACATCCTCGAGGTGCAGCGGCTGATCCGGTTCATGCCCAAGGTCGTCATCGCGCTGGTCAACGGCTGGGCGGCGGGTGGCGGGCACAGCCTGCACGTGGTCTGCGATCTGACGCTGGCCTCGCGCGAGCACGCGCGGTTCAAGCAGACCGACGCCGACGTCGGCTCGTTCGACGGCGGTTACGGCAGCGCGTATCTGGCGAAGATGGTCGGGCAGAAGTTCGCCCGCGAGATCTTCTTCCTCGGCAGGCCGTACACGGCCGAGGAGATGCACCAGATGGGCGCGGTGAACAAGGTCGTCGACCACGACGAGCTGGAGAACGTCGCGCTGGAGTGGACCGCCGACATCAACGGCAAATCGCCGCAGGCCCAACGGATGCTGAAGTACGCGTTCAACCTGCTCGACGACGGCCTGGTCGGCCAGCAGCTCTTCGCGGGCGAGGCGACCAGGATGGCGTACATGACCGATGAAGCGGTCGAGGGCCGCGACGCGTTCCTGGAGAAGCGCAAGCCCGACTGGGCTCCCTACCCCTGGTACTTCTGAGTAGACGGGCAGGTCCATGGAAATTCTCAACAGCCGGATCATCGTGCGGCCCAGCGACTATGCCACCACGCTGGCGTTTTACCGGGACGGCCTCGGGCTGGCGATCGCGCGGGAGTACCCGGGCGGCACGGTGTTCTACGCGGGGCAGGGACTGCTCGAGGTCGCCGGACACGGCGGCAGCGGGGAGCCGGGCCGCTTCGACGGCGCGATCTGGCTGCAGGTGCGCGATGTGGCCGACGCGGCGGCGGAGTTGGCGCTGAAGGGAATTGCGATCGAGCGCGCGCCGGTGCTCGAACCATGGGGACTGTGGGAGATGTGGGTGCGTGACCCGGACGGTGTGGCGATCGTGCTGGTACAGGTTCCCGCCGAACACCCGATCCGGCGGGATCCGCGCTGGTCGGCGGAGTGAGCGAGTGGCTGTCGCGGCGGACCCGAGTTGCCGATCCGGGTCCGGCCGCGCACGATAGCTGCGAGCAAGCGCCCGACCGCCGTCGTCCGGACCGCAGTGCGAGTTGTCGTCCATCTACTGAATCGCAGTCGCTATGCCTGCCTTTTGGCGAACCGTTTCCCGGCAAACCGACCCGTTGGCCGGGTCTTGTCGGTCGCATGACACGATCGAAGCCGTGAGGGAGCGCAACAAGCTGTATCGGGAGGTGGTGGCGTGAGCAGAACCCTGCGGACGCTGCAGATGCCGACCGGTTCCGGTGTCGGCGAAGTGCTTCCCCATCTGCGTCAGGCGCTCGACGGCAACGGCCCGGCGTGGCTACCGATTCCGACCACCGATCGCCGCGAGGCGCGCAGGCTCTCCGACGCGCTGAAGCCGGGCGATCCGATCGACGACGACGTCGCACTGGTGGTGACCACCTCCGGCACCACCGGCATCCCCAAGGGCGCGCTGCTCGGCGCCGAAGCCCTGCGGGCCAGCGGCAATGCCACCCACGACCGGCTCGGCGGACCCGGCAGCTGGCTGCTGGCGCTGCCGACCCACCACATCGCGGGCATCCAGGTACTGCTGCGCAGCATCCTGGCCGGCACCGAGCCGACCGTGCTCGACGTGTCGGGCGGGTTCCTGCCCGAGGCACTGGCCGGCGCGGTCGCCGCGATGCGCGGGCCGCGCCGCTACACCGCGCTGGTGCCGACGCAGCTGATCAAGTCGCTGGATTCGCCGGTGGCGGCCAAGGCGCTGGCCGAGCTCGACGGCGTGCTCGTCGGCGGGGCGGCGACGCCGTTGCCCGTCTACGAACGCGCGCTCGACGCGGGCATCACCGTCGTCCGTACCTACGGGATGAGCGAGACTTGCGGCGGGTGCGTCTACGAGGGTGTGCCGCTCGACGGCACCGAGGTGCGGATCGAGGACGGCCGGGTGCTGCTCGGCGGCGCGATGATCGCCCGCGGCTACCGCAACCTGCCCGACCACCCCGCTTTCGCCGAACCCGGCTGGTTCCGTACCGAGGACGCCGGCACGTATGAGGACGGCGTGCTCTCGATCACCGGCCGCCTCGACGAGGCGATCATGACCGGCGGTCTGCTGGTGATTCCGCAGGTGGTGGAGGCCGTGCTGGCCAATCACCCCGGGATCAGGGAGTGCGTCGTGCTCGGCCTGCCCGACGAGCGGCTCGGTCAGCGGGTCGCGGTCGCGATCGTGCCCGCACCCGGTGCCGCGCCGACGCTGGACGAGATCCGCGCCCACGTCGTCGCCGAGCTCGATTCGATCGCGGCGCCGCGTGAGCTGGCCGTGCTGACCGAGATCCCGCTGCGTGGACCGGGCAAGCCCGACCGCGCCGCCCTGCGCGAACACCTGCTGGCCAACACCACACACTGACGCTTGCGTGGCTCACGCCATCGCGACGCAAGGGCCGTGCAAGGCGGGCCGGGCACCGTAGGTCACATGACATACACACCCACTTCAGCGCTCGCCGTCGAGGCGGACGGTCTGGTCAAGGTGTTCGGCAATCAGCGCGCCGTGGACGGGGTGAGCCTGGCGGTGCCGCGCGGCTCGGTCTACGGGGTGCTCGGACCGAACGGCGCGGGCAAGACGACGACCATCAAGATGCTCGCGACCCTGCTGCGTCCCGACGGGGGTAGCGCGCGGATCTTCGGCCACGACGTCGTCGAGCGGCCCAACGCGGTGCGCTCGCTGATCGGCGTCACCGGACAGTACGCCTCGGTCGACGAGATGCTCTCCGCCACCGAGAACCTGATCATCTTCGCGCGGCTGCTCGGGCTGAGCAGGCCCGGCGCCCGCCGCAGGGCCGTCGAACTGCTGGAAGAGTTCGACCTCACCGAGGCGGCGAACAAGCCGCTCAAGAACTTCTCCGGCGGCATGCGCAGGCGCCTCGACCTCGCGGCCAGCCTCATCTCCACCCCGCCACTGCTGTTCCTCGACGAACCGACCACCGGCCTCGACCCGCGCACCCGCGCCCAGATGTGGGACACCATCCGCAGGCTGGTCGCCGAGGGCGCGACCGTGCTGCTCACCACCCAGTACCTCGACGAGGCCGACCAGCTGGCCGACCGGATCGCGGTGATCGACCACGGCCGGGTGATCGCCGACGGCACCGCCGACGAGCTCAAGGCCTCCATCGGCGGCTCCTCGGTGCACCTGACGCTGCTCGATCGCGAGCAACTCGACGAGGCCCGCCGCATCGTCGGCGACTTCCTCGGCGTCACCGCCCAGATCAGCCCGGAGGCGGGCAAGCTCACCGCGCCGCTGCCCGACCCCAACCTCACCGCCGACCTGCTGATCCGCCTGCGCGACTGGGAGATCGGCGTCGAGGAGATCACCGTCTCCAAGCCGACCCTCGACGAGGTCTTCCTCACCATCACCGGTCACCCGGCCGACGAATCCGACGACACCGAACGGAGCGCGGCATGACCGCAGTCCTCACCGCTCCCGCGCCCACCGACGATATGGCCCAGGTCAGCGATCGGGTGGGGCTGCGCGAGACGATCTCCACCTCGTTCACCATGGCCTATCGCGGCCTGCTCAAGATCAAGCACAATCCCGAGCAGCTCTTCGACGTGACGGTGCAGCCGATCCTGTTCACCGCGCTGTTCACCTACATCTTCGGCGGCGCGATCTCGGGCAGCGTCGACAGCTACCTGCCCGTGCTCATCCCCGGCATCCTCGTGCAGACCGTCGTGCTCACCTCGGTGGTCACCGGCACCCAGCTACGCGAGGACATGGACAAGGGCGTGTTCGACCGCTTCAAATCCCTGCCCATCGCCCGGGTTTCGGCCCTGGCCGGCGCGCTGCTGGCCGACATGGTGCGCTACGGCATCGCCTCCACGCTGACGATCATCGTCGGACTGTGCCTCGGCTACCGCCCCGGCGGCGGTTTCGCCGGCGTCATCGCGGCCTGCCTGGTGGTCGTGGTCTGCTCGTTCGCGATCAGCTGGGTGTGGGCGCTGGTCGGCGTCACCGGCAAGAGCGCAGCCTCTGTGCAGGGCGTCTCGATGATGGTGATGTTCCCGCTGACGTTCATGTCCGGCGCCTTCGCCCCGGTGAGCACCATGCCGGGCTGGATGCAGGCGATCAACCACGCCAATCCGGTGTACTACATGGTCAATACCTGCCGTGACCTGATGAACGCCAATGTCTACAGCAGCGACCTGGTGTGGTCGCTGATCGGTTCGCTCGTGGTGGTCGCGGTCTTCGCGCCGCTCACCGTGCGCGCCTACATGCGCCGGGCCTGAACCCGCGCTACCGCAACGGCATCCGATCCGTCAGGGTCGGGTGCCGTTGCCGTGTCCGTCCAGCTGGCTGACGATCTCGACGATGCGGGTGGCGGCGGCGAGCCGGCGCACACCCGCGGCACGGTGCGCAGCTTGCGCCGCGGCGACATCGCCCACCACGCCCCGGTGCATCGCGAGGTGGCGGGCCAGCTCCATCGACGGCGAGTCCTGTCTGGCCACGGACGAGGCCGCGAGGGTGAGCAGTTCGAGCCCTTCCGGCCGACCGGGATCGGTCGCCAGCAGGTAGGAACCGACAGCGCAGGCGACCGCGCCGATCTGCGGCAGGTCGAGGTACTGCGACGAGCGTTGCTCGGTCGTCGCGACGATCTGGGCGACCAGTTCGGCGGCGGCGTCGGCTCTCCCGTGCAGCACGTGGGCGCCGACCGCGGCGGCCGACACCATCATCGCGCCGGGGCCGGGACTGAGTTCGAACTCGGGCCAGCCGAGCAGATCGAGCGCCCGGTGGTAATGCCGGAGCCCGGCATCGACGTCGCCGTCGGCCAGTTCCAGTTCGGCCACCGCGGCCGCGACGGTCGAGAGCCGGTGATTGCGGCGGACGGTGGGGTCGTCGACCTGGCCCACCCCCGCAGCGTCGGAACGCAGGACCAACGCCAGTTCCGCCCGCGCCTCTTCGCGGCGGCCGCTGCCGAGCAGGACGGCGACCAGGAAGCACCGGCTCTCCAGGATCTCGTCGTGGACGCGCAAGCGGTGCATCTGCTCCAGCGCCCTGCGGTAGTACGTCACCGCCTCGTCGTAGCGGGCGGACTGGCCGGACAGCTGGGCGAGGTGCTGGTACACCATCGATGTACCCCAGACGTCCCCGGTCTCCAGATCGGCCAGCGCGCGTAGCGAGTCGCGGACCGAGCCTGGCACGTTGCCCGCGTTCTCCCAGAAGTTGGCACGGCCGACCAGGGCTGCGACCCGCTCGGTCGGGTCCGCCGAGCGGACGCCGTCGGCGAACAACCGGCCGATGCGGAAGCCGTCGGGCCGCGCGGTGATCAGCCTGCCGAGCAGACGCAGAGCTGGGTCGAGGCCGGGGTGGGCGAGCAGCCGCCGGGCCCGCAGCCGGGCCAGCGCGACCGGTCGCATGTCGCCGCCGCTGTGGAACATCAGGTGCAGGCAGGTCAGCATGTGCGTGACCATCTGGAGGTCGACGTCCTCGCTCGACACCGGCGCCGGGGGCGCGATCGCGACCACGAGCACCGCCCAGCCGATGAACTCCAGGTGCGCGCCGCGCATCACCCACACCGTCGCGGTCACCGGGAACACCGTGTACACGGTGTTCGCGTCGCCGTGCGCGGTGGCCGTGCGCAGGATCGCGACCAGATTGTCGAGCTCGGCGGTCACCGCCAGCACCATCGGCACCTGGTGGCCCGCGCGATAATCGCGGACGGCATCGGTCGCGAATTCCCGTGCCCACCTGGCCATCCGGTCACGTACCAGCGCGGTCTCGGCGTCCCCTGTCGCGGCGTCGACGGCCGCGAGCTGTTCGGCGCCGAACTCGCGCACCGTCTCGAGCATGCGGTAGCGGATGCCGGTGCCGTCGGGGTCGTCGAGGACGGTGAGCAGCGACTGGCCGACCAGGCCGTCGATCGCCGCGGCGACGTCGTCTCCCGCCGCGACGACTTCCGCCGCGGCCAGGGTGAATCCGGCCGGGAACCGCGACAGTCTGCGCAGCACGACCTGCTGGTCGGGATCGAGCAGATTCCAGCTCCAGGCGATCACCGCGTGCAGCGTCCGATGCCGCTGCGGCGCGGCGCGATCGCCGCTGCGCAGCAACGCGAACCGATGTTCGAGCCTGGACTCGATCTCGGCGACGCTCATCGTGCGGACCCGCGCCGCGGCCAGTTCGATCGCCAACGGCAAGCCGTCGAGGGTGCGGCACAGCCGGGCCACGATGTCGGGGTCGAGTCGCGCGTCGGGCCGCACCGCGCGCGCACGCGCCGCGAACAGGTCCGTCGCGGGCGAGCCCGCCGCGTCGACAGCCAGCGGCGCCAGCGGATAGACCGATTCGGCGGTGATCGCCAACGGCGACCGGCTGGTGGTGAGCACGGTCAGCTGGCCGCAGCTGCCGACCAGATCGGCGACCAGCTCGGCGGCCGACTCGATCACGTGCTCGCAGTTGTCCAGGATCAGCAGCATCGGGCGTGCGTCGAGCGCCTCGCGTAACCGTCTGCGCGCGTCGACCTGCCGGGCCAGACGCAGTCCACCCGGCTCGCGCATCACCTCGCCAAGCCCCATCACGTGCCCGATCGCCGCCTCGATCTCGACGCGCGTCTTCGACCCCGCCGCTTCGGCCTGCACCGGCGCCAGCTCGACCAGCACCACCGGCAGCGTGCCGGTGAGCCGTTCACCGACCGCGTTGGCCACCCTGGTCTTGCCGGTGCCGCCGGGGCCGAGCACGGTGGTCACCCGCGAGCGGTGCACGAGCTCGGCGATCGCGTCGAGATCGGCGGCGCGACCGAGCAATTCGTTGGGCGCGGCGCGGAGACCGACCGCGGTGGACGGGCGGTTGTGCTGTTGCCCATTCGGCCGATCGAACGGATCACCGACGCTGTCCGATGCGGCGGGTGGCGTGGGCCGGCCGTCGGTCGTGGCATCCGGCCTGCCCGACGCCGGATTACGGGCTCGGCCCGCAACACTCGCCTGCGGACCTCGTGCCGGCTCCGCGAGCGCGGGGGAACCGGACGCCGCACTGTCGACAGCATCCGGCCCCTGACCGTTGCCACCGCGAACGCCCCGATCGGTGGTCGATGCATCCGCGACACCGTGTGGGGAGGGGTGGACCTCGGCCGAACGATCCGCAGAGGGGCGCGACTCGACCGCACGATGCGGGGCAGATCGGACGCCCGGGAGTTCGATCGGTTCGCCCCGGAGCACAGCGGTGTTGAGGGCGAGCAAGGTCGGGCCAGGGTCGGCGCCGAGTTCTTCGATCAGGCGCAGTCGGTAGGCGGCGAAGGTTTCCAGCGCGTCGCCGGAGCGGCCCGCGGCGGCGAGCAGGCGGATGAGTGTGGTGTGGGCGGACTCGTCCAAAGGGTGTGCCGCGGCTGCGGCGGCGGCCAGTGGGATCGCGGCGGAGAAGTCGCCGCGGTGGGTGTGGGCGGCGAGTTCGGTGCGGTCCAGATCGCGATGTAGCTGACCGGCGGCGGCGCGCAGGTCGTCGGCGGGGCCGGAATCGGGCAGGTCGGCGCCCGGTTCGCCGCGCCACATCGCCCGGGCCGCGGTGATCGCGGCGAGGCTCGCCGTGGTCTCCCCGGTCGCGAGGAGGTCGTCCGCTCGGCGGGCCAGGGCGGTGACCGCGGTCAGGTCGACGCTGTCGGCGGGCAGGGTCAGCCGATAGCCGGCGGGGCCGATCTCCAGCGCGCCGTCGGGCAGCACCGCGCGCAGCCGGGAGACCTGCGTGTGCAGGGCGTTCATCGGGGCGCGCGGCGGCTGATCACCCCAGACCTCGTCGACCAGCGACTGCGCGCTGCGGGCCCGGCCAGGTCGCACGGCGAGTGCCGCGAGCAGCAAACGCGCCCGGGCGCCCGGCAGCGCGAGCAGGGCGCCGTCACGCCGGATCGCGATCACGCCGAGCACCCCCACGACGAGGGGGGAGGCGGCCACCGCGACGGTGGGAGGTGGCCCGTCCGGGCCGAGATGCTGTGCAGACATGCCGCAAGACATCGTAGGCGAGCGCGGCGACGAGCTCCCGTTTCCCGCGGGACGCGACACCACGGACGCACGCCGCGAAATTGTCGGTACGTCGGCTTAGGCTGACGCGCATGGGCGACTTCGAGGTGACCCGGCGCACAACCATTGCCGCCGAACCCGCACGCATCCACGGCTTCATCGACAACTTCCGCCAGTGGCGACTGTGGTCGCCCTGGGAGGATTCCGATCCGCAGCTCGCGCGCACCTACACCGGGCCCGAATCCGGCGTCGGCGCACGCTACACCTGGCGCGGCAATCGCAAGGCCGGTGCCGGCGCGATGGAGATCAAGGCCGACGCCGCGCGTGAGATCGGCATCGAGCTGGCCTTCGAGAAGCCGTTCAAGGCCACCAACTTCGTCACCTTCAGCCTCGCTCCGACGGCGGGCGGCACCGAGGTGACCTGGCAGATGACCGGAAAGCATTCGGGCATGATGGGCGTGCTCGGCAAGGTCTTCCCGATCGACAATCTGATCGGCAAGGACTTCGACAAGGGCCTGGCCCGCCTCAAGACGATCGCCGAATCCGCCTAGCAGGTTCACCGGGGCTAGGCTTCGATCCATGGCTACAGCAGCGGAATGGATCGAGGGCGCCCGGCCGCGGACGCTGCCCAACGCGATCGCGCCGGTACTCGCGGGTACCGGCGCCGCCGCATCGATCGACGGGGCCGTCTGGTGGAAGGCGATACTGGCGCTGCTGGTTTCGCTGGCACTGATCGTCGGGGTGAACTACGCCAACGATTACTCCGACGGCATCCGCGGCACCGACGACGTGCGGGTCGGCCCGCTGCGGCTGGTCGGCTCGAAACTGGCCTCCCCCACCGCTGTCCGCAATGCCGCCGTGCTGAGCCTGGCGATCGGCGCGGTCGCCGGGCTCGTGCTGGCCGTCACGACCGCGTGGTGGCTGGTACTCGTCGGCGCGCTGTGCCTGGCGGGCGCCTGGTTCTACACCGGCGGCAGCAAGCCTTACGGCTACAGCGGTTTCGGTGAGATCGCGGTGTTCGTGTTCTTCGGTCTGATCGCGGTGCTCGGCACCCAGTACGTGCAGGCACTGCGGGTCGACTGGGTCGGGTTGCTGCTGGCGATCGGAGTCGGCGCGTTCTCCAGCGCGGTGCTGGTGGCCAACAACCTGCGTGACATCCCCACCGACACCGAAGCCGGGAAGGTCACCCTGGCGGTGAAACTCGGCGACGCGCGCACCCGTACCCTGCATCTGGTGCTGCTCGCCGCGCCGTTCGTGATCAGCCTCGCGCTGATCGCCCGCACGCCGTTGGCGCTGGCCGGACTGCTGGCGTTGCCGCTGGCGATCCGGGCCAACGCCCCCGTGCGTACGGGCAAGGGCGGGCTGGAACTGATTCCCGCCCTGCGCGATTCCGGGCTGGCGCTGCTGGCCTGGTCGGCACTGAGCGCGCTGGCCGTCGGACTCGGCTAGTCGCCGTCCGGCACTTCAGCGGAGCCCGAGCAGAGCCTGCTAGTCGCCGTCCGGTACCAGGATGCCCAGTACCCAGTTGACCAGCGTGATGATCACACCACCCCACAGGGCTGCCCAGAAGCCGTCGACGCGCAGGCCGTAGTCGGTGATCTCGGTGATCTTGGCGGTGAGCCACAGCATCGCCGCGTTCACCAGCAGCAGGAACAGGCCGAGCGTGAGGATCACGAACGGCAGCGACAGGAGCTTCACGATCGGCTTGATCACGGCGTTGACGCCCGTGAACACGAGGGCGACGATGAGCAGGACCAGCGCCTTACCCCAGTTCCCCCACTCGGACGACCACTCTGGCGGCACGTAGATATCGATCTTGTCGATCCACGCGGCCGCGGCCCAGATGGCTATGGCGTTGATGACCAACCGTATTGCTAGCTGCATACGCGCAATGCTAGGCGCGAAATCGGACAATGCGGCGAGACTGACACACACCCGACACGGAATTCACGCCGCGCGGTCGAGCATCCCGTAGATGTCGGTGCGCAGTGCGGAGGCTCCGTCGCGGCCGCCGAGCAGGTCGGTGGTGGCCGGGTCGGCGGCACGCAGAATGCCGAGCAGCAGGTAGGCCGTGGAGATCTCGCGATCCTTGCGGTGAATCGCCTCGCGCAGGGCGAGTTCGAGCGTCTTCTTGGCCGTGCCGGTGAACGGGATGTGCCCCGCGCCGAGCAGCCGGCCGAAGACGCCGCGCTTGACCTCCGGTTCGGCCCGATCCCAAGCCTTCGGGCCGAAGTTCTCGGCGATGCTGGCCTGCACCGCATCCAGGTCGATGCCGATCGAGCGCAGCGCCTCGGCGTCGTCGGCGCCGAGCGGCGTCACGCTCGCGCGTTCGGCGAGAGCGGTGCGCACACCGTCGGCGGTGATGCCGCGGGCGTCGAGCACCGCGCGCAGGCCGGGTTCGGCGTTGGCCACCACGCCGAGCAGCACATGCTCCGGCCCGATCTGCTTGGCGCCCAGCTCCTTGGCGTCGTCCTGGGCGCTCACCACCGCCACTCTGGCATGGCGCGTGAATTTCTCGAACATCAGCGGGTTCCGCCCTTCCGATTGTGTTTCTGATGCACCGCCTGCTTGCTGACCTCGAGCGCTTCGGCAATCGCCTGCCACGACCAGCCGTTGGCCCTGGCATTGGCCACCTGGATGGATTCGAGCCGGTCGGCCAGCCTGCGCAGGGCGAGCACCGCGCGCAGACCGACCGCCGGATCGGGATTCCCCGCCGCCGAGGCGAGCGTTGTTGCATCGGTCATGGCGTCAATTTTGGTTGACGACTTCGGGTTTTGTCAACAAAAATTGACGCCAGACGTCAGCTCAATCGGTAGACGAGTTTGGCGAATTGACCCATGCGCCCGACGTCGACCAGGCGCATCCGATCGGCGAGAATGCGGCGCGGCAGCAGGGGCGCGCCGCCACCGAGAGTCACCGGGGCGATGCCGACAATCACCTCGTCGAGCAGTCCGGCATCGGCGAACTGTCCGGCGAGGTCGCCGCCGCCGATGATCCAGATGTCTCGTCCAGCGGCGGCGGCGACCATCTGTTCGTGCACCGCCGCGACCTCACCCGCGACGAAACGCACGTTCGCCCCGGGCAACTCGGGCAGTTCACGGTGGGTGAAAACCCAGGTCGGACGGTCGCCGTAGTTCTCGTACCAGGTCTCGGGCGGATTGTTGGCTGCCATCCACTCGTAGGTCGTCGACCCGAGGCACAGGGCGCCGACGCCGAGCAGGAATTCCCCCACATCGCCTGTCGCGGGGTCGGCGTCGGGGACGGCCATCAGCCAATCCAGCGAGTTGTCGGGGTCGGCGATATAGCCGTCGAGGCTGGTGGCGGTGTAGTAGCTGGTCGTCATGGAGACCGATCCTGACAGCGAAACCTGACAGCCCCGGTCAGGTTTCGCCGACGAGAATCAGCCGTTCCAGCGACCTGTCGCGGCGAATTCGGTGAGGACAGCGGTCGGACCGGTCAGGTCGAGGTTCTGGCCGTCGACCCAGGCGTCGTCGAAATAGGTGCCCGCGTAGCGGTCGCCGCCGTCGCACAGCAGGGTGACGATGCTGCCGCTGCGACCCTCACCCAGCAGTTCGGACACGAGGTGGAAAGCGCCCCACAGATTGGTGCCGGTCGAGCCGCCGACACGACGGCCGAGGACGGTACTGGCGTGGCGCGCGGTGGCGACCGAGGACGCGTCCGGCACGACGATCATCCGGTCGACCACCTGCCCGACGAAGGACGGCTCGACCCGCGGACGGCCGATTCCCTCGATCCGCGACGGCATTCCGGTCTCGTAGCCCGCGTCACCGGTCTCGTAACCGCCGAAGAACGCCGAGTACTCGGGGTCGACGACGGCCAGGCGCGTCGCGTGCCTGCGGTAACGGATGTAGCGGCCGATAGTGGCGCTGGTGCCGCCGGTGCCTGCGCCGACCACGATCCACTCCGGCACCGGGTGGGTCTCCAGCGCCAGCTGCTCGAAGATGGATTCGGCGATGTTGTTGTTGCCGCGCCAGTCGGTGGCGCGCTCGGCGTGAGTGAACTGGTCCATGAAATGCCCGCCGGTCTCGGCGGCGAGGCGCTTGGCCTCGGTGTACATCTCCGGCGCCCGCTCCACGAAATGACAACGGCCGCCCTGGGCTTCGATCAGCGCGACCTTCTGCGGCGACGTGCTCGCCGGCATCACCGCGACGAAATCCAGGCCGAGCAGCTTCGCGAAATAGGCCTCGCTCACCGCCGTCGACCCCGACGACGCCTCGACCACGGTCGTGCCCTCGGTGACCCACCCGTTGCAGATCGCGTACAGGAACAGCGAGCGTGCCAGCCGGTGCTTGAGGCTGCCGGTGATGTGGGTGGACTCGTCCTTGAGGTAGAGCTGCACCGGCCAGTCGGCGGGCAGCGGATACCGCAGGAGGTGGGTGTCGGCGGAACGCTGGGAGTCGGCGTCGATCAGCCGGACGGCATTGTCCACCCAGTCACGCGGGGCGCTGCGGTCGAGGTATTTCACGCGGCGGACCCGTCGTCGTCACCCCGCAATCGGGCCCGCAGCTGCGCCTTGTCCTGGCGGCGGCGCGCGTCGACGACGGCGATGTCCTCGTTGACCTTCGTGCGCAGCTTCTTGAACAGCGTCAGCGACAGCGGCATCGCGACGATCAGCGCGAACAGCGCCGCGACGATGATCGGTACCTCGACGCCGATGAGCTTGGCGACACCGACGATCACCGCGGCGATCACCACGACGAGCCCGAGGCGGGCCAGCGTGTAGAGGGCCAGATTGCGGACCAGCCGCTTCCCCGCGCCAGAACCTTGCTGACCAGTTGCTTCACTCACGACAACAGCGTAACCCCGCCGCGGCCTGGGCCGATGCGGCCCCGTTCGCGGCTTTTGTCTATTACTTCCCCTTTACCAAAAGTAGGTGGTTCGACTACGTGGGGGTCGCAGTGCGACGATGACGCCATCTGATGAGGGAACTGTCGAGAACGGAGAGGTTAGCTATGACTGCGATCACCGTCGGCGGCCAGGACACTCTGCTGACACCAGGCCAAGTGGCCGCCATGTTCCACGTAGACCCCAAGACCGTCACCCGGTGGGCTCATGCGGGCAGGCTCGGTTCGCTGCGCACGCCGGGCGGACATCGCCGATTCCGCGAGTCCGAGGTTCTGCAGTTGCTCAAATCGCTCACCACCGAGGCAGCACCCCGCTGACCCGACCGGCCGACGCGAGTCCGCAGCGGGCTCGCGTTTGCCGGAAATTTCCCTTCCGTTGCGGATGTGCACACGGCGCGTACACGGCTACCCTCGATAGCAGGAGGTGAGCGACGTGACGTACCTGTTGGCCCTCATCGCAATCGCGGCCGTCGCGGTGTTGTGCTGGAAGGCGTTCGGACCCCAGAGGCCCGGCCCATCTCCGCGCAGACCGATCCTCGGCCCCGACGACGATCCGGAATTCCTCTGGCGCCTCGGCAAGCAGCACCGCGACGACTCCGGCCCGTCCGAGCCGTAGAGCTCGCGCGCGTGAGCTTACCCACATACCCCCGATGCACCGCGAAAAACCCGGGTAGATAACGTATTCCGGTGATCGATGTGCAGCAGAGTTCCATCCCGACCACCTGGCGCGCGGCCGACGGCAGCGCCGTGACGTTCACCGAGGCCAGGTCGGCGTGGACTCGCGCGGCACACGAGGTGCTCGCCGACACCGCGACCAGGTTCAACAACTTCATCGTCAACACCGAGTTGGCCGAGCTGGTCCAGGAGGAATCCGGGATCCGCACGCAGGTGAAGTGGCAGCACTGGCTGCCGGTCGTGCTGGACAAGGTCGCCGAGCACTGTCACAAGAACAACGAGCCGCCGCTGAGCGCGCTGTGCGTGCGCAAGAACCAGACGGTGGGCACCGGCTACCGCTACATCCTCGAACTCGCGGGCCTGCCCATCCCCGACGACCTGGAAATGCACGCCGCCGCCGCCCGCTGGCAGTGCTACCAGCACTACGCCACCGACCTCCCCGCCGACGGCGGCCTCCCCACCCTTCCCCCCAAGGTCGCGGCCCTGCGCCACCAGACCTCCCAGGACCTCGCCACCGCCGAAGCGGCCGAAGCGGCCACCAAGCCCAAGCGCACCGCGGCCTCGTCCAGCCGCAGCGTCACCGTCCCCAAGCCGGAACCGGTCCGCAAGCCCGTCTGCCTCAACTGCCATGTCGAACTCCCGGCCAACAAGATCTGCTACTACTGCTGATCCCGATCACCGGTGAAGGCCCGGCCGCTCCCCGAGCGCCGGGCCTTGTCGTTGTCGTTCCGACCGGCGCGCTCGCTGCCGGCGCTGCACACTGGGGCGATGACCGTCGACAACCGCCTGTATACGGCCTCCGCCGACGCAGCGATCAAACGAGCAGCCGCGCAGGCAGCAAGCCGGGGCCGCCCGGTCTCCACGCCGATGGACCTGCTGAGTGCTCTGGTCAACGACGATGCGAACGGCATGGCCACTGTCGTGCTGGAGTCTGATGATCTGGGCGTCCTGCGAAACGACCTCCTCCGCGCCGTCGCCCGACAGCTGTCGGCTCCCAACACTTCTTCGCTCGATCTCGTGCTGGACTACGCGATGCTGGAGAACCCCACCAGGCCGATCGGCACAGACCACCTTCTGATAGCCCTACTCGAAGCCGACAACGCCACCGCCGATCTGCTCGCCGCGTCCGGAATCACGACACACGCAGTCCGTGCCGTACGCGCGGCTGCTATCGATTCCCTGTGCTACGGCTGCACCGAAGCCGACGGACGGCCGACGAGATTCTCGATAGCCCGCCCGAACCTACCGACCGAGCTCACCGCCGTCCTGCATGACGTCGAGCACTGGCAGAAGGAGAAAGAAGACGCGGTCGACGCGAACGATTTCGAGCGCGCGGCACATATGCGCGATCAGGAGAAGACAGCGCGCAGAGCCGTCACCACCTGGGACGAGCCCACGCTAATCGCACATTTCGGCAGCGCGATCGACGAAATCCTCCGACTGCGCGCCGCGGTCGATCACCTCACCGGCCAACTCCACGACGGCCACACCGCCACCCGCCCCGTCGGCGGGACAACCGGCTCGACGACGGAGTAAAAAGCTCGGATCCAGTCTCGATGTCGGCCGTACGGACGATGAAACGGATCTGGTCGGTAGTTGACTCCGTCCATTGGAGATCTACTGCGGTGTGGCTGTCTTCGAGGTGCTCGCTGATGACTACCTCGAGGGGACACGGGACCGGGTAGGGCGACGACGGGCTCAGGTAGTCATCGACCGATGCGAAGAAGATCGGCAATTTGTCGATCACGGAATGCACGATGCCATCCGCATCGGTGAACTGGACTTCGATGACTCCGCCGACGGTGCAATCGACATCGACCCACCGAACGGCCGTCCCCCACAGTGTTGGCACCCAGGGATTCTCCCATCGGCGGCCGTGGGGCGCTCGGTTCAGCCGACCTCGGACGACGGGGTGATGCCGAAAACCGAGGCTATACACTGCCAGAACACCGGGACCGCTTCCTCCACCGGTGCCACGATCCGGCCGGGGTGAGTATCCGAGAAGCACTCGACCACCACAGTTCCTTCGGCCACCGTGGCCAGCGATCCGGGGGCACGGACGACGATCTCCTCGATCGGCGCATTCGACACCGGTCGAGTCGTGACCACCAGGTCGTGCATCGACATCGTCGCCGCCAGATCCTGGTCACGGCCGGAACGGATGACGCTGTCCACGATGTCGGTCAGGTGTTGGAACTCGGCATGCCGATCAAACATCGCCCTGAAGGAGCGAGATACCTCGCCCCATGGCACGTCGTGGAAATCGCCCGCCCACGCACCCAGCCTGTTGGTCCGCATAGGTCCGACCGTGCTCGCACGCCGTGAAACTCTGCGTACGGAAGGTCAGTTCAGGCCTGCGTAGCTGTGCAGACCGCTGATCACCATGTTGATGATGAACAGGTTGAAGAGCATGGCGACGAAGCCGGCGATGTTGATCCAGGCGGCCTTGGTGTCGCGCCAGCCCGAGGTGGCTCGGGCGTGCAAATACGCCGCGTAGAGGACCCAGGCGATGAAGGAGCAGGTTTCCTTGGGGTCCCAGCCCCAGAAACGGCCCCAGGCGGCTTCGGCCCAGATGGCGCCGAGGATGACACCTGCGCCGAAGAGGGGGAAGCCGATGATGGTGGTTTTGTAGGCGAGCTGGTCGAGGGTGCGGGCGTCGGGGAGACGGCGGGCGATGGTGCCGAAGACGTTGTTCGCCTCTTCGCCCGCGGGCTGGCGCATGCGGTACAGGTACAGCAGGCTGGCCACGCCGGAGACCAGGAAGACGCCGCTGCCGATGCTGACGATGGTGACGTGGATGGGCAGCCAGAACGAGCGCAGCGCGGGGACGACGGGCGCGGCGTCGGCGTAGAGGACCGTACCTGCCAGGAACATCAGGATCAGCACCGGGACAAGCAGGAACACCCACATCGACCGGTAGCGCTGGTCGCGCAGGAAGTACAGGCCGATCACCACGGCGGCCGCGGTGGCCATGGTGGTGAACTCGTACATGTTGCCCAGCGGGAAGCGATGGGTGGCGAACCCGCGCAGCACGATCGAGCCGACGTGCAGCACCGCGCCGACCAGCAGCACCGCGAACGCCATATTGCCGAGGCGCTCGGCGGTCGGCTTCGCCACCGGCGTCTCGATGCGGCCCGGCAGCGACGGGTCGGCGGGCGCGCCCGCGGTGACCAGTTCGCGCGCGGCGACCTGCTTGGCCCGCGCCGAGGCGTACTGCACGAGCAGCAGCACCGTCGCCAGGGCATAGACCGCCATGGCCGACATGAAGGCGAAGTCGCTGTAGCGTGACAGCGTTTCGTCGATCGGCATCAGTTCTCCGTTTCCGCGTCCAGTACCCGCGCGCGCAGCCGGTCGAACTCGCCGCCCCAGCCCGCCTGATCGCTTCTGGCCAGACCGCCCATTTCTACTACGGTCCGTCGTTGATCCACGGTACCTGCCGCGGCCTCGGCCGGGTACGCCCGGATCCAGATCCGGCGGCGTTTCACCAGCAGCGACACCAGCAGACCGGCCATCATCGTCAGCGCGCTCACCAGCACCCACTGCTGCGCCGGATCGTGCGAGACCTGCAGGTTCACGAACTCCTGCGCGCCGTCGAAGGTCACCTTCGCGCCGCTGGGCAGCGTGGTCGACTCGCCGGGACGCAGGTTGACCCGCGCTTCCTTGGTGAGTCGGCCCTGCTTGATCATCTCCGGGTCCAGCGAGAACAGCGACTGCGAGCGGCCGGTGTCGAGGCCGGTGTTGCCGCGGTAGATGTCGACCGCGACGGCCGGATCGTCCATCGTCGGGAACGACGAGGTGAGCAGGCTGCCGTGGAACATCGCCGTCGGCGCGAACAGGCCCTCGATGGCGATCTGGTTCTGACGGCGCTCCTCGTCGGTGGCGTACATGCCACCGGGCGGGTCGATCCGCAGCACACCGCTGGACAGGAATGTCTGGGCGTCGTCGGGCCGCCACTGGATGGTCTCGGTGCGGGTCTGCCCGTTCGGGAAGGTGACGGTGAACGTCGGCGCGAACCCGTGGCCCTGCAGGTAGACGCGGTCACCGGCGACACGCAGCGGATGGTTCACCCGCAGCTCGGTGCTGCGCCAGGTATCGGTGCTCAGGTCCTGGCCCGCCTGGTACTCGATGTTCGAGCGGAACATCTCGGCCTGACCGGTGGGCAGGTAGTCGGCCTTGAAATCCTTCACCTTGATGCACAGCGGCGTCATGCCGGTGCCGTCGTTGGTGTTGCCTGCGCGGAACGAGTCGAACACCGCGGGCGAGGTGGTGCAGAAGCCGGGGCCGTTGTTGGCGATCACGATGACATTGCCCTCGTAGCCGAACAGCTTGCCCAGCGCGATCGCGACCAGCAGCCCCACCAGCGACAGGTGGAACACCAGGTTGCCGAACTCGCGCAGGTAGCCCTTCTCCGCGGACAGCGTCACCTCGCCGTCGCGCTTGCCCGGCCGCACCTCGACGCGCCACCCGCGCAGCTGTCCGCGCGCCTGCTCGACGACGTCCTCGGCGCCACGGTCGACGGTCTCGCTGAAGTGGTGCGGCAGCCTGCCGAGATTGCGCGGCGCGGCCACCGGCGGGGTGCGCAGTGCCTTGTAGTGGTCCCAGCAGCGCGGCAGGATGCAGCCGACCAGCGAGATGAACAGCAGCACGTAGATGGCGGTGAACCAGAAGCTGCCGAACACGTCGAACAGTTCGAACCGGTCCATCCACGGGCCAAGGGTCGGGCGGTCGGCGATGTACTGGTCGACCTTCTGCGCATTCAGGCTGCGCTGCGGCAGCAGGGCGCCGGGAATGGCCGCCAGCGCCAGCAGGAACAGCAGCACCAGGGCGGTACGCATGCTGGTGAGGCCGCGCCAGGTGTTGCGGGCCAGGGCCCAGGCACGGCCAGGCAGCGACTGCCGGACGGGCGGGGTGGGGGTGGTCGGAGTAGTCAGTGTGTCAGTCATCAGATCGGGAGAGTCACCTCGGAGACGAACCCGTCACGCACCCAGCCGACGAACTGATCCCATGCCCCCGTGACCAGCGCGACGCCGACGGCGACGAGCAGAACACCCCCGATTACCTGAATGGTGCGCGAATTGCGCCGCAGCCAGCCGACCCCGCGCAACGCACCGGCCGACCCGAACGCCAGCACGACGAACGGCAGCCCGAGCCCGAGGCAGTACGCCACGATCAGCACGACACCGCGCGCCGCGGTCGTGCCCTCGGTACCGGCCGACACCGCCATCACACCGGACAGCGTCGGGCCGAGACACGGCGTCCAGCCCAGCGCGAACACCCCGCCCAGCAGGGGCGCACCGACGATGCTGGTGAACCTGCGCGGCTCCATCCTGGTGTCACGCTGCAGCGCGGGCACCAGGCCGATGAACACCAGACCCATCAGGATCGTCACCACACCGCCGATGCGCTGCAGCAGTTCCCGGTTGACGTTGAGGGTCTGGATCACGCCGAACACGGTGGCCGTGGCCAGCACGAACACCACCGTGAACCCGGCGACGAACAGTCCGGCGGCGCCGGCGACGCGCATCTTCGCGCTGCGGCGCTGCGCGGTCAGGACGCCTGCCTGCGCGGCCGTGGCCGGTGGCGCCTCGGCACCGACCAGCCCGGCCAGATACGACAGGTACCCCGGCACCAACGGCACGACACACGGTGAAGCGAACGACACCAGGCCCGCGAGCAGACAGGCACCCAGCGCCAACAGCAACGGACCCGATGCCGCGGTCTGCTGGAAGGAATCCCCGACTGCGGCGAGCACCATCACTCGGTGCTGTCCTCGTCATGCTGCTCGTCGCGGGGCAACGACAGAGTGCGCTCGGTCTCGGCCGGCTCAGCCGGACCGAAATCGAACAGGCCCGCACCGGCCACGCTGCGCGGGACGGTCGCGATGCCCGCCCAGCGATCGTCGACGGTCCACCCCGCTCCCATGCGGCGGGCACCCTGGCGGGGGCGACACGCGGTCAGATTTCCGGGACGACGACGGCTCACTGCTTCTCCTCGGCGGCGATGCGCTCGACCACGGGCTGCAGATCTTCTGCCAATAGCGAGCGAAGGAAGACCGCGGCGACCCGGTGCTGACGATCCAGGATCAACGTGGTCGGAATGACACTGGTGGGAAAGTTTCCGCCGAGAGCGAGCAAGGTTCGCATCGACGGGTCGTAGATGGACGGGTATTCGATCTTGTTGTCCACTACGAAGTCCTGGGCTTTGTCGCGCTGGTGGTCGCGGACGTTGATTCCCAGGAACGCGACGCCCTTGTCTTTGGTCGCCGCGTAGACCTTTTCGAGTGCGGGCGACTCGGCGCGGCACGGGCCACACCACTGTCCCCACAGATTGACGACCACGATCTGGTTCGGGAAATCCTCGACCGAGACGGTCTTTCCCTCGTTCATCAGATCGGGCCCCGAGAGCTTGCCGATCGTGCCGCGTGAGGCGGGCGGGTCGTAATAGATATCGGTTTTACCACCGGGCGAGACGAATTCGAAGGTGCCGCCACCGGTAGCCACCGCATCGGTACCTGTCGAACAGCCCGCGGCCGCGACGATCACCAGCAGCGCGGACAGGACGGCAGTGATCGCCCGCAGCCGATGGCTGCGGGCGGAGACCGACGTGGTGGAGCGTGTCATGCGCCGTGAACCGAAGGGTCGGAGGCGCCCGCTGGTTCGGAGTACACGATGTCTACCAGGGTATCCCCGTGGTAGACCAGCGACGTCAACGAGGCGAGCGAGCACTGGCGATTGCGCGGGTCGTGCCACAGCCGCTGGCCCTGCAGGAACCGGCGCAGCGTCCACACGGGCAGCTGATGCGAGACCAGCACCACCTCGTGACCGGCGCCCTCGACACGGGCCTTGTTGACCGCGGCCAGCATGCGATGCGCGATCTGCAGGTACGGCTCGCCCCACGACGGGGTGAACGGGTCGCGCAGCTTCCACCAGTGCCGGGGCTTGCGCAGCGCGCCGTCACCGACGGACACGCGCAGGCCCTCGAAGGTGTTGCCCGCTTCGATCAGGTTCTCGTCGGTGCGCACGATCACGTCGTGGGCGGCGGCGATCGGGGCCGCGGTTTCCTGGGCGCGCTGCAGCGGGGAGGCGATCACCAGGGAGATGTCGTGGTCGGCCAGCGAGCGGGCGACGGCGCCGGCCTGCGAGCGGCCTGCCACCGAGAGGCTGAAACCGGGCAGGCGGCCGTAGAGAATGCCGTTCGGGTTGTGCACCTCGCCGTGGCGGAGCACATGCACGATGGTCTCGACGGTCGACGGGTCGTCGTCGAGGCCGGGCGGCGCGGCGGCGGGCGCGGGATGCGGCGCCTCGTCACCGTCGACCGGGGTGGCGAATTCTGCGTCGGGCTGGTCGGAGCTCACGCTGGGGATCCTTCGGGGGTTGCGGCCGCGGCCGCGAGGGCGGCGGCGGGCAGAGCGGCGGCGATACGGTCGAACGCGTCCTCGTCGAGCGCCGCGGAGACGAACCAGGCCTCGAACGCGCTCGGCGGCGCGTACACACCCGCGTCGAGCAGGGCATGGAAGAAGGCTGGGTAACGCCAGGTCTGGCTCGCCTTGGCGGCGGCATAGTCGGTCACCGGGCGGTCGGCGAAGAACACGCTCACCATATTGCCTGCGAACTGGACCTGATGCTCGACACCGGCTTCTGTCAGGGCTTTCGCGAACAGCGAGCCGAGCCGATCGGCATTGCGGTCCAGCGCCGCGTACACCTCGGCGTCGGCGGCGCGCAGCGTCGCCAGGCCCGCCGCGACCGCCACGGGGTTACCGGAGAGGGTGCCCGCCTGATAGACGGGGCCGAGCGGGGCGAGGTTGTTCATGATCTCGGCGCGACCGCCGAACGCGGCGGCGGGCAGGCCACCGCTCATCACCTTGCCGAAGGTATAGAGGTCACCGGCGACGCCTTCGCGGCCGTACCAACCCGACGCGCTGACCCGGAAACCGGTCATCACTTCGTCCATGATCAGCAGTGCGCCGTTGTCGTGGGCCAGCGTGCGCAGGCCCTCGTTGAAACCGGGCAGCGGCGCGACAGCGCCCATGTTGCCCGCGGCGGCCTCGGTGATGACGCACGCGATCTGGCCGGGGTTGGCCTCGAACGCGGCGACGACGGCGGCGAGGTCGTTGTAGGGCAGCACGATGGTGTCGGCGGCCTGCGCGCCGGTGACTCCGGGCGACGTGGGCAGACCCAGCGTCGCGACGCCGGAGCCGGCGTCGGCCAGCAGCGCGTCGACGTGGCCGTGGTAGCAGCCGGCGAACTTGATGATCTTGGTCCGGCCGGTGAAGCCGCGCGCCAGCCGCACGGCGCTCATCGTGGCCTCGGTGCCGGAGTTGACCAGGCGCACCCGCTCGACCGGGTCGACCCGCGCGGCGATCGCCTCGGCCAGCTCGATCTCGGCCTCGGTCGGCGCACCGAACGACAGTCCGCCCGTCGCGGCCCGCTGCACCGCTTCGACGACCGCCGGGTGCGCGTGGCCGAGGATCATCGGGCCCCACGAACAGACCAGATCGACATAGGAATTGCCGTCGGCGTCGATCAGGGTGCAACCGTTGGCCGAGGCGATGAACCGTGGGGTTCCGCCGACCGAGTTGAACGCACGGACCGGGGAATTGACACCACCCGGGATCACCGAAGCAGCCCGCTCGAAGAGCTGGGCGGAAACCGGCACCGATGACCTGGTCGCGCGCGGAGAAGAACTCACGGATTCCAGTCTCTCAGCTCGCCTCGGCGCGCCGGACGACAGGGTGGAGCACAGTGACCCAGACCGCAGCGACCCACCGGCGACACGCCCGACACGCCGCCCCCAGGCGCTGATGATTTCGATCAAGGCACGTTGGCCTGCGGCTACGCTGCGGGCTGCTCAGGCACTGAGCGGTGGGAACTCAGCGATAGCGGAAGGGTATTTCATGCGTTTCGGCGTCACCAGCATTGCCCTGGGTACAGGGTTCGTCGCAGCCGCACTGATCCTCGGCGCGGGCTCGGCCACCGCCTTCGCGCCGCAGGTCCAGCCGGATCGGATCGGCGCCCAGCTCGATCACGAGGAGACCGTCGCGCTCGGCGCCGGTCCGGTTCCGGCGCTCATCGCGATGTTCGTGCCCCCCAACCGGATCGGCGCCGGCCTGCACCGCGACACGACTCTGCACCGCGACGCCGACGGCGGCATCCGCGCCACCCTGCGTCAGGTGGTGACGGAGGCGGCGAGCCATCCCGACGGCGCCGTCACCGTGTACCTGAACGCGTCGGGCACGCGCGGCGGCCGCGTCGTCGACGTCTACCAGCACTGGGCCGATTAGGTGTACATGCAGGGAACTTCAGCCGAGATCGTGTGCAGCTGGCACATGATGCCGTTGTAGATACCGCTCGAGCCGGTCTCCGGGGCGAAGCCGCCGGCGGCCGGCTCGGCAACCATGGGGGTCAGGGGCAGGCCCGCGGCCTGGGCTGGTGCCGCTGCCAGGGCGATCGCCGCCACGGCCGCGGCCGCGGTACAGAATCCTGCGGTGAGCTTGGTCATCGGTGTTCCTCCGTGCACTGCCCGCTGCGCGAGCGTCGAGATCCGCGCCGAACCCCAACGCGCACATCGAAATTCGGCCTCGTTCAGTGCATCGTTTCGGTAACGCGCGGCGCTACATTTCCGGTCACGATCCTGGCGACGGCATCGATGACGAGAACGCCGGCCAGGATCACCAGCCCGGTGGCCAGGATCAGCAGCGGTGGCGCGTAGCGGACGGCCTCGAACGCGGGATGATCGTCGGCGGTGACGTATTCGGTCGTGCGCCGGGCATGGCTCCAGCTGTACGCCGCGCCGGCCAGGCAGAGCACGGCCAGGCCGAGCTCGAACAGCGCGGCGGCGATCCAGCGTCTCATCCTTGCGATCCTGCCAGGGCGGAGCGCAGTGCGGCGCGCAGGCCGATGTGGTCGATCGCCCACGCCTGCACGATCCGGCCGTCGACCAGGCGCAAGCCGATGCCGCGGCGACGGCGCGGGATGCCGCTCAGCGCGCCGAGCGGGCTGGCCTGCGCGGCGTCGTCGTCCTCGGCGGGGAGCACGGCGGCGACCTCGGCCAGTGCCAGCGATTCCACGCCCTGGTGCAGCGTGGAGTCGGTCAGTTCGACCCGGCCATGGGTGCGTCCCGCGATCACCTGGAGCACGGTGAAACCGCCGATGGCGACGGCGCAGAAACCCAGGGCGAACCCGTGCAGGGTGGCGCCCGCGAGCCATTCCACCAGCAGGATGACAGCGCAGAGCAACGGACCGTACGCGACGGCGCGCCATCGCGCGCCGGGCTCGGAGAACAACACCATGGGGGTACTGCGACGAAGGATCAGCTGACCAGGCTCGGCAACAGAATGAGAGCGATGGTGACGACGGCGAGCAGAACCATCAATCCGATGACCAACAGATCGCGTCGCAGGCTGTGTGGCTGTTCGATCACCACGCGCATCATTGCCTCCGCTCCGCCGGTTCCCTACCGGCTATGTCACAGTGAGTACCCCAAATCACTGTGAGCATGCTCACCATACACTGCGGCGATCCGGCGCAACGAGACGGCGGGGGTCTACCTCGCGTTCACCGACGGTTCAGCTGGAAGTACTTGGTGGAATCCGGCCGGTAACTCAGATACGCGGCGCCGACCGCGAGTACGCCCTGCACGATCGCGGTGCCACCGGCGATCATCGTGGCCACCGAGGTGTCGCCGGTGAAGGCGAACATCGTGGCGACCGCGCCGAGGCCGAGCCAGACCGCGACGACCGTGAGCACCGTGCGCGCCCACGATTTACCGCGGGCGAGCTGCTGGGCGATCAGCACGGTCACCCCGGCCAGCACGAGCCCGACGATCGCGGTCAGCACGAACGCGACCAGCACCATCACATCGACGGTCGACGCCGGGAGGTTCGGGTCCGACTTGTGCATCTCGTCGAGGAACTGCTTGCTCAGCTCGTCGCGCTGCCCGGTCATGGTGGCGATCCCGGCGCCGGTGTACACGACACCGAGCCCGGCGACGGCCCACCACAACTGGCGTGCGGTGCCGACGTCTTCGGGCATCGGGCGGGTTTCGGGTTTGTGTGGTGGAACGATCACGACAGCCAGTGTGCAGCCTCGGTCGCCCAGTAGGTGAGCACGATGTCCGCGCCCGCCCGCCGGATGCCGATCAGCGACTCCAGGATCGCGGCCCTGCGGTCGATCCAGCCGCGCTCGGCGGCGGCGGTGATCATCGCGTACTCGCCGGAGATCTGGTACGCGGCCACCGGGACCGTCGAGCGATCGGCGACGTCGCGCAGGATGTCGAGATAGGACATCGCCGGCTTCACCATCACGATGTCGGCGCCCTCGGCGAGGTCGAGATCGAGTTCGCGCAGCGATTCGCGGCGGTTGGCCGGATCCTGCTGGTAGGTGCGGCGATCACCCTCCAGCGACGAGCCGACGGCCTCGCGGAACGGGCCGTAGAAGGCGGAGGCGTACTTGGCCGCGTAGGCCAGGATGGCGGTGTCGGTGCGACCGACCGCGTCCAGCCCGCGCCGGATCGCGCCGACCTGGCCGTCCATCATGCCGCTGGTGCCGAGCAGATCGGCGCCTGCCTCGGCCTGGGCCAGCGCCATCTCCACGTACCGGTGCAGGGTGGCGTCGTTGTCGACCGCGCCGTCGGTGCCGATGACACCGCAGTGGCCGTGATCGGTGAACTCGTCCAGACAGGTGTCGGCCATGACGACAGTCGCGTCGCCGACCTCCTCGGACAGCGCGCGCAGGCCGCGGTTGAGGATGCCGTTGGGGTCGCTGGCCTGGCTGCCGGTGGCGTCCTTGTCCTCGGGCCGGGGCACGCCGAACAGCATCAGGCCGCCGACACCGGCGGTCACCGCTTCGACGGACGCCTTGCGCAGCGAGTCGAGCGAGTGCTGATACACGCCGGGCATCGAGCTGATCTCGCGCGGTTCATCGATACCGTCGGCGACGAACATCGGCAGCACCAGCTGACGCGGCTCGAGCGTGGTTTCGGCGACGAGCCGACGCATAGCGGGAGTCCTGCGCAACCGCCGCGGGCGGTCGAAAGCGGTCATAGACCGCAGAATACGCCTGCGCGCGCGGCCTCGCGTCGGCGCCTACGCGGCCTCCCTCGCACGGGCCACCTCGCCCAAGATCGACTCGAAGGTGGCAAACACCGGGAGTGGACCGGCCGAGCTCCACGTCTGGTTGGTGAGCAGGATGCCGGTCACCGCACCGTCGTTGGACCACGTGGAGCCGAGGCCGCCGGACCACCCGTACGAGCCGGCGCGCGGACCGTCCGCCAGGTCGCTGAGCTGGACACCTACCCCGTAGCCCCAGCCCGCGCTGCCGTCCGGGTTCGGCCCGCCGCGGGCCAGCTGTTCGGCGGTGAGGTGGTCGCGCGTCATCGCGGCCACCGCCTCCTCGGACAGGATCCGGGTGCCGTCGAGTTCGCCGCCGTCGCGCAACATGCGGGCGAACCGGTGATAGTCGGCGAGGGTGGAGACGAGTCCGTCGCCGCCGCCCTCGAACGCGGGTGGTGTGCTCCACTGCCCGTCGACCGGGTCGAAGACGATGCGCGTGCCGTCCCGGTCGGCGTAGTGCGGCCCGAAGCGGTCGATCGTGTCCGCCGGAACGGAGAAGCCGGTGTCGACCATGCCGAGTGGGCCGAAGACGCGCTGGGCCAGGAACTCCGAGAGGGGCTTGCCCGCGGCCCTGGTCACCAGGAAGCCCAGGATCGGCGCGCCGACGTGATAGAGCCAGCGCTCCCCCGGCTGGTACTGCAGCGGCAGCGTGCCGAGCCGTTCGAGCCAGGTGTCCGGCGCAGGCATCCGGGCGGGCGTCGGCGGGCCCCAGCCCAGGCCGAGCTCGCTCCAGGCGGCGTCGAGCGGCTTGGGCGAGAAGTCGGCGAAGTCCATGCCCCAGCCGAGCCGGAAGGTGAGCAGGTCGTCGACGGTGATCGGGCGCTGCGCCGCGACGGTATCGGTGATCTCGGCGGCCGGATGCGTCAGCACGCGGCGGCCTGCGAGTTCGGGCAGCAGGCGATCGACGGGTTCGGCGGGGTCGAGCACGCCGTCGTCGATCAGGATCGAGGCCGCGACCGCCGTGACCGGTTTGGTCATCGAGGAGATACGGAAGATGGTGTCGGTGCGCACGGGCGCGGCGCGCGACTCGTCGAGATGACCCGCCGTTCCCGTCACCACCTGGTCGCCGGTCGAGACGAGCCAGGCCAGGCCGAGCAGTTCGTCCGCCTCGACATGGGCGCCGAGGCGCTTGCCGATCTCGTCCACCGTCATCGTGTCTCCTCCCGTGACATCTGTGGCCCACTAGACCACACGGGTCAGACAGCCGCCCGGCGACGAGCCGCGGCGCACCTGTGGATAAACTCGAATCCCACTGGAGCTCAATGGCTTCCGCGCGAGATCGACGAAACTTGTCGGACCCCCTCGCTACAATCGAAAGCGTGTTCGAGGGTTCCCGACGATCGGGGGCGGGACCCATTCGCGACGGGAGGACGCCATGAACGCCATTGCCGCATCGAAGTCCGGGTTCATCACCGCACCGTATGTGCCGCTGGAGAAGAAGCGCCTGCCCGCCGGCAGGCCGCGTCGCTGGTACGTGGCGCACAACCGCAGGCTCAAGGCCATGCGATTGACGATCGCGCTCCTGGATTCCGGGGTGTATCTGCCGAACCAGGCCACCAACGAGACGATCCGGCGCACCGCCGACCAGATCGAACTACGCCCGCCGTCCGACGCCACCTGCCGGCTGGTGCGCACGCTGCTGCGCTACAGCCGATGACGCTGATACGCCGAAGGCCCGCCACGGTGGGCGGGCCTTCGGGGTATCTGCGCGGACTAGCGGCTGCTGCTGCGGCGGCTCTTCTTCCGCGGCGGTGGCAGCAGGCCCTCCGCGCGCAGGCGCGAGGCGTGCTCGGCCAGCGCCTCCACCAGCGGACCAACCTGCGCGGTCTCGGGCTGCACGTCCACGCGCAGACCGAACTCGATCGCGGTCTCGGCCGTCTTCGGGCCGATGCAGGCAACGATGGTGCGCGCGTGCGGCTTGCCCGCGATACCGACCAGGTTGCGGACCGTGGAGGACGAGGTGAACAGGACCGCGTCGAAGCCGCCGGTCTTGATCATCTCGCGGGTCTCCGCCGGCGGCGGCGAAGCGCGCACGGTGCGGTAGGCGGTGACGTCGTCGATCTCCCAGCCGCGCTCGCGCAGACCCTCGGCGAGGGTCTCGGTGGCGATGTCGGCGCGCGGCAGCAGCACCCGGTTGACCGGGTCGAACACGTCGTCGTAGGGCGGGAAGTCGGCGAGCAGGCCCTCGGAGGACTGTTCGCCGCTCGGCACCAGCTCGGGGTTGATGCCGAACGAGCGCACCTTCTCCGCGGTGGCCTCGCCGACGCAGGCGATCTTCACACCGGAGAACGCCCGCGCGTCGAGGCCGAACTCGGCGAACTTCTCCCACACCGCGCGCACCGCGTTGGTGGAGGTGAACACCACCCACTGGTAGCGGCCGTCGACCAGGCCCTTCACCGCCCGCTCCATCTGCGCGGGGCTGCGCGGCGGCTCGACAGCGATGGTCGGCACCTCCATCGGGATGGCGCCGTGGGTCACCAGCCGCTCGCTCATCTCGCCGGCCTGGTCCTTGGTGCGCGGCACCAGCACGGTCCAGCCGTACAGGGCACGCGACTCCCACCACGACATCTTCGAGCGCTTGTCCACTTCCTTGCCGACCGTCACGACCAGCGGGCCGACCAGCTCGGAGGCGGCGTTGTTCAGGGTGGCCAGCGTCGCCTCGATGGTGCGCTGCTGACGGGTGGTGCCACGCACGGTCACCGCGACCGGAGTCTGCGGGGCAAGGCCGTGTTCGACCAGCGCGCTCGCGGTCTCGGCCAGGTGCCCGGAGGTGGCGCTCAGCACCAGCGGACCGGGGGCGGCGGCCAGCGCGGCCCAGTCGACCTCGCCGCGCACGTCCGCCTCGGTGTGCCCGGAACCGAGGGCGATACCCGCGTAGCTGGGCACCGCGGAGCCGTTCGGCAGGCCGGGCAGCACCTCGAACACCATGTGCGAGCGGGTGACGGCGTTGACCTCGTTGATCACCGAATCGGTGGTCAGCGGATCGCCCGCGACGACGCGCACCACATCGTGTCCGCCGCGGGCCTCGGCGATCAGCGTCTTGGCCACCTCGGCGGGTTCGCCGAGCGCCGGACGCACGTCGACCGGGCGCTCGCCGTCCTCGCCCGCCTCGACGGCGATGCCGATCAGCGCGAGCACGCCCTTGTCGACATCGGGGTCGGTGAACGCCAGCGTCGCCCGCTCGAGCACCTCACGGGCGCGCACGGTCAGCAGGGCCGGGTCGCCGGGGCCGGATCCGACGAAAAGGATCCGCCCTGGTTGCTTCTTGGTGCCTCGGCTGCTCATCGGTTGTTCTCCATCGGGCTGGAATTGGTGAAGTCTGGGGCGGGGGTGTTCACCGCCTGTGTGGGGGAACCGACCTCCGGTTCCGGCTCGTCCGCGACGCTCAGCAATGCGCGAGCGCCCAGATCCAGCAGATCGCGCGCGAGTGCGCGGCCGAGCTCCTCGGCGTCGCGCGGCGCGCCGACGATCGAGGCGCGCAGGACGTCGGAGCCGTCGATCGCGGCCGCGCAGGCCCGCAGCGACAGTTCCTCGAAGATGCGGCCGTCCTCGTCGATCGACTCGACGACCTCGGCGATGGCGCCGATCGGCGCGGTGCAGCCCGCCTCGAGCTCACCGAGCAGCGAACGCTCGGCCAGCACGGCGGCCCTGGTCGGCGCGTCGTCCAGACCGGCGAGGATCTCGATCAGCTGCGGGTCGTCACTGCGGCATTCCACCGCGAGGGCGCCCTGCGAAGGGGCGGGCAGCATCTGCACCGGCTCGAGCGATTCGGTGATCGCGTCGGTCCGCCCGATTCTGGCCAGACCGGCGCGGGCGATGACGATCGCGTCGAGTTCGCCCTCGCTCACCTTGCGCAACCGGGAGTCGATATTGCCGCGCAGCGGGACGATGTCGAGGCCGAGGCCGAGTGCCCGCAGCTGGGCGGCGCGACGCGGCGCCGAGGTGCCGACCTTGGCGCCGGCGGGCAGTTCACCGAGGACCAGTCCGTCGCGGGCGACCAGCGCGTCGCGCGGGTCCTCGCGGGGCGGGATGGCGGCGATGGTGAAGCGCGGGTCCTGCGCGGTGGGGAGGTCCTTGTAGGAGTGCACCGCGATGTCGATGCCGCCGGCGGCGAGCTCGTCGCGCAGCGCCGAGGTGAACACGCCGACGCCGATCTTCTGGACCGGATCCGACGACAGATCACCGGGCGTCTTGATCACGACCAGTTCGGCGGGCTGGCCCGCGGCGATCAGCGCATCACGGATGGTGCCCGCCTGTGTCAGCGCGAGCAGGCTGCCGCGCGTGCCGATCCGCCACGGCGCACTGCTGCTGCCTGCGGTCACGGTGTCCTCTTCCTGCACTGTCGTGATCATGAGTCCTGCCCATCGCCGAGGTGTCCTGCGGTGAAGTCGTCGGCCAGCGCGGACTCGCCCGCAGCGACCTCCATGGGAGCGGCAACCGCTTGCACCGCACCGGGTTTCAGTTCGAACAGCTCACGCAACGCCTCGGCGTAGCTGTCGCCACCCGGCGTCGATGCCAACTGCTTGACGCGCACCGTCGGCGCGTGCAGCAGCTTGTCGACGACGCGGCGCACGGTGCGCGCCACCTCGTCGCGAGCCGGATCGGCCAAGTCGGGTAGCCGCGAATCCAGGCGGAGCAGTTCGGCTTCCACCACTTCGGCGGCGCGCTGACGCAGTGCGGCCACGGTTGGGGTGACCTCCGCCATGCGTTGCCCGGCAAGATATTTCGCGAGTTCGTCGGCGACGATCTGACGCGCGGCGGCGGTGTCGTCGGCCGCGGCGCCCGCGGCCGGATCGCGCTGCAGCGATTCGATGTCGATGACGGCGACGCCGGGCAGACCCGCCACGGCGTGCTCCACATCGCGAGGCAGGCCGAGATCGCAGAAGACCAGCGGATGTTCGGCGGCGTCGGTGCGGGCCCGGTCCGCGAGCGCGCGGTGGGTGTCGGCCAGTGTGACGACCGCACCGACCGCGCCGGTACAGGTGATGACGACGTCCGCGGCCGCCATCGCCTCGGTGAGGCGCGACATCTCGACGGCCTCGGCGTCGACGCCGTGCATGCTGCGACCGGTCTCGGCCAGGCGCTGCGCACGATCGAGCGTGCGGTTGACGACGATGATCCGGCCGATCCCGGCCCGCGACAGATGCGCGACGGCCAGCCCGCCCATCGCACCGGCGCCGAGCACCACCGCGGTGCGGCCCGCGAGATCGCCGACGACGCCACGCGCCCGGTCCAGTGCCACCGACACCACCGAGGCGCCCGCCCGGTCGATGCCGGTCTCCGAGTGCACCCGCTTGCCGACCCGCAGCGCGTGCTGGGCCAGCTCGTGCATGGTGCGCCCGACCGCCTGCTGCCCGTCGGCGCTGGCGTAGGCGCTGCGGATCTGGCTGAGCACCTGCTGCTCGCCGACGACCATCGAGTCGAGGCCGCTGGCGACCGCGAACAGGTGCTCGGCCGCGGCCTCGCTGTAGCGCACGTAGGCGTGCCTGGTCAGATCGCCGAGCGGCAGACCGGAATGCTTGGTCAGCAGTTCGCTGACCTCGCCGAGCCCGCCGTGGAAGGCGTCGACCACGGCGTAGACCTCGACGCGGTTGCAGGTGGAGACGATCATCGCCTCGGACACATGGCTCGACTCGAGCAGCCGGTCGACCAGCTTCGGGCGGTCGGCCTCACTGATGGCGACCTTCTCGAGCACCGAGACCGGCGCACTCCGATGAGAAATTCCGACGAGCAGGACACTCATGACTGCGCCTCGCTGGCGCTCGGCTCCGTCATGCGCGTCCGCACGCTGAACTGCTGATTCGCTCGCTGGCGCTCGCTCATGGCGTGATCACCGATCCCTTGGTGCTTGGCTCCGTTGCCGAATGCGGGGTGGCCGAGTGCGGCGCGGTGCGGCGCTGCGGCCTGCCGCGCGCCGGTTCGACCGGCGCGGGGTGCGTGAGGGCGGGATGGTTCTGCGTCGGCACCCGGCGCGCGATCCGGCCGGACCCGGCCTGGGCCACCTCGGGCAGGGCGGGCGCGTCGTTGCGGGCGGCGTCGAAGGAGAGCATCTGCAGCTCCATCGCCAGGTCGACGCGGCGAACCTCCACATGGGCCGGCGTGAGCAGGGCACACGGGGCGAAGCTCAAGATCGACGGGAGCCCGGCGGCGACGAGCCGGTCACACACGTCCTGGGCGGCCTCGTCCGGCACGGCGAGTACCGCGATGGTCGGCGCGAGCGCCGGAATCTGCTCGGTGAGCTGCTCGACATCGCGCACGACGAGACCGGCGTACGTCTGACCGATCACCGCGGGGGCGTTGTCGAAGATCCCGACCACGGTGAAGCCACGTACCCCGAAACCGCCGTAGCCGACCAGGGCGCGGCCCAGATTGCCCGCACCGATCAGCACCACCCGATGTCCCTGCGACAGACCGAGCACATCTTCGATCCTGGTGCGCAACTTGGCTACGTCATAGCCGACACCCCGCACGCCGTTGGGTCCGAGGAAGGAAAGATCCTTGCGCAGCTTGGCCGAATTGACACCCGCCGCGACAGCAAGTTCCTCACTCGATACGATGGCTACACCCTCGTCGGCCAACCCGGCGAGAACCCGGAGATAGGTAGCAAGACGAGTCACCGTGGCCTGGGGGATATCCCTCTGAAGAGCCTTGCCGGAGACGCCACCTGGCGTCTCATGCTGCTCTGTCACGTCGTCGGCTCCTCGTGCCGGGCCTGATCGCGGTCCGGTTCCTGTCGTTCGTTCACCGGTGTGGGTCACTGTGTCGCGAGCGCGACGCGTGCCATGGGGGGCTGTGCAAACCCGGCCACCGCCGCTGCTTGGGGCGGCGGTGCGGATTGCGTGCCACCACCGTAACCGCTTGTGCAGGCGTTCACAAAGTCGGTGAAATTGGCCTCATTTTCCGCCGCGACCAGCGAAACGGCTCAAGTCGGCCCGCAAACGTGGCTCGTCGACGTCGAAATAGCTGTGTTCACGGCCGTCCAACAGGACCACGGGCAGCCGATCGCCGTATTCGGCGCGCAGTCCGGGGTCGCTGACCGCGGCTTCGTCGACGTCTACGGTGTGCACCGGGAGACCGAAATCACCACAGATCGTCTCCAATTGCGCCAGTGCGATGCTGCACAGGCCGCAACCGGCTCGCGTCAACAGGGTCACGGTGGGTGTGGGATTAGTCATGAGCTCTATTTAATCCTCGGGCCCGCCGCGGGTTGTCGGTGAATCCGGTTACTGTGGACATGGTTCGCGCGACTAGCGGAGGGTACTGGTGCCGGAACGTTCGAAGGTGGCTAGGGCCGGATTCGTCGCAGGACGATTCGGGGAGTTCCCTGCGCGGTGGCAGCCAAGCCGCCTCGGCCAGGAACTGCAGGAACAGTTCGCGCGGCTGCCGCGCAGCCCGTTCGGGCCGAGCGAGGAGGAGCTGCGCGCCAACCTGGCCGGTGAGGCCAGCGCCGATGCCGCGCTCACCCTGCACGATGCCGAACTCGCCGAACAGGGCGACGACGCGGGCCCCGAGGTCCCGCGCGATCTGACGGCGGCGGCGTTCTTCGACGTCGACAACACCCTGGTGCAGGGCGCCTCGATCGTGCACTTCGCCCGCGGTCTGGCCGCGCGCAAATACTTCAAGACCTCCGACCTGGTCGACGTCGCCTGGAAGCAGGTGAAATTCCGGGTCACCGGCAAGGAGAACTCCTCCGACATGGCCTCGGGCCGGGAGAAGGCGCTCAGCTTCATCGCGGGCCGCCCGACCGCCGAACTCGCCGCGCTCGGCGAGGAGATCTACGACGAGATCATCGCCGACAAGATCTGGCCCGGCACCCGCGCGCTCGCCCAGATGCACCTCGACGCCGGCCAGCAGGTCTGGCTGGTGACCGCGACGCCGGTGGAGCTGGCCAATGTCATCGCCAAGCGCCTCGGCCTGACCGGCGCCCTCGGCACGGTCGCCGAGAGCGTCGACGGCAAGTTCACCGGCAGGCTGGTCGGTGACATCCTGCACGGCCTCGGCAAGGCGCACGCGGTGCGCACCCTGGCCATCCGCGAGGGCCTCAACCTCAAGCGCTGCACGGCCTACTCCGACAGCCACAACGACGTGCCCATGCTGTCGCTGGTCGGCACCGCGGTCGCGATCAACCCCGACTCGGACCTGCGCGAGGTCGCCAAGAACCGGGGCTGGGAGATCCGCGACTTCCGCACCGGCCGCAAGGCCGCCAAGATCGGCGTCCCCACCGCCCTCGCGCTGGGTGCGGCGGGCGGCGCGGTTGCGGCGGCGATCACCCGAAAGCGGGCGGGCTAGCCCGCCTCACTGTCCGCCTCCCCGCGTATTCAGCGGGCCTTCCGGAAGCTCGACCGTCGGCTTCGGTCTTGCGTTATGAGGGCGGCAGCTGGGAGGTGGTTGGGGAGTTACCCATGTTCTCGCGTGATCAGTGGGTTGCGCGTTCTAGCCCATCACGGTGTTTCTGCGCTTGGCGAGCAGTTTGTACAGGGTCTGCTGGATTGTTTCCCGCACCTGGTCGGTGACCTCGAACATCGTCATCGGGTCGTCGGCCTCTTCCGGCTCGTAGGCCGTGGTGGCGATCGGCTCGCCGAATTCGATGTACCACTTCGACGGCAGCGGAATCGCGCCCAGTGGGCCAAGGTGCGGGAACAGCGGGGTCACCGGGAAGTACGGCAGGCCGAGCAGGCGGGCCAGCGGCTTGATGTCGGCCAGCTTCGGGTAGATCTCCTCGGAGCCGACGATCGAGCACGGGATGATCGGCACCCCGGTGCGCACGGCCGCGGAGACGAATCCGCCGCGGCCGAAGCGCTGCAGCTTGTAGCGGTCGGCGTAGTTCTTGCCAACGCCCTTGAAGCCCTCGGGGAACACACCCGCGATCTGGCCGGAACGCAGCAGACGCTCGGCATCGGGATGGCAGGCCAGCGTGTGCCCGGCCTTGCGGGCCAGCGCACCGAGCATCGGCAGCTCGAAGATCAGGTCGGCGGCCAGCAGCCGTAGCGCGCGCCGACTCGGATGCTTGTCGTGGATGGCCAGCTGCAGCATCAGCCCGTCGAGCGGCACGGTGCCCGCGTGGTTGGCGACGATCAGCGCGCCACCGGTGGCCGGGATGTTCTCGATGCCAGCAACCTCGACCCGGAACCAGTAATCCGACAGCGGCCGCAGCGCGGGCAGGATGACCGACTCGAGCAGGTGCTCGTCGTAGCCGAACTCGTCGACCTGGTAGTCGCCGGTGAACCTGCGCCGCGCGAACTCCGCGGCGTTCTCGATCTGCGCGCCGAGGGCGCCGCGGACGATCTCGGACAGGGTCTTCGGCGGCCTGGTCGGCATGCCGGGCCTGCGCTCGCTCAGCGAGGTGACCGGGGTGGCCTGCACCGGCTGGTCGGGCCAACGCCGCGCCGGTGGTCTTTGTCGGGCCTCGACATTCACGTCGAGACGAATTACTTTCGCTCCCTCGTTCATGTATGCGCTCCCGAACCGGCCCCGATGAGGCCGAGCAGTTTGGTTTCTGCGGCGTCGATCCATGCCGGATCGAAGACGGGCCGCAACGCTGCGCCCGCGATGAAATCGTCGAATGCCTGGACCGTGGTCCAGCGGGGGGTGAAACCGAGTTCGGTCCGCATGCGGGTGGTGTCGAGCCCGCAACCGAAGTAGAAGTAGTCGGGTTGTTCGCCACTGAATCCGCGCATGACCGGGCCCATCAGCGTGCGCCCGACAGTGCGGAAAACGAAGAACGGCACCGGCGCGACTATGCGCCCTGCCCGGCGGATCGCCTGCGACATGGCCAGCGCGCCGTCGCCCGCGATATTCACGGTACCGCCGTGCGCCCGTAATGCGGCGTGCACCAGTACGGCGACAGCATCTTCCTCGTGCAGCAATTGCAGCCTGGCTTCGCGACCGAGCACGGTCGGCGTGATCGGCGAACGCAGATATTGCACGCCGCGATCGGCCAGCCGGGGACCGACGATCGGCGCGAAACGCAGAATCGATGCGGAAATATCGGGCCTGCGCCGCGCCATTCCGCGCACCAGCGCTTCGATATCGATCATGTCGCGCGCAAACCAACCGGACGGTGGGGTACGCGCGCCCATTTCCTCGGTGAATTTCACCGGATCCTTGGCGCTGCAGCCGTACACCGCCGAGGACGACCGGACGACAACGCGCCGCACCGACGGCGCCTTCTGACACACGGCGAGCAACTGCATCGTGCCGAGGACGTTGAGATCCTTCATCACCGCGCGACCGCCACCGGCGGGCGGACGGGTGAGCACGGCCGCGTGCACGACGGTATCGACGTCGTTGCCCTCGACGACCTTGCGGATCAGCGGATTCCTGATGTCGGCGCGCACGAACTCGGCGCTGCCCATGCGACGGCGGAGCTCCCGGCTCGGGGTCATCGTGTCGACGGCGATCACGCGCTCGACACCCGGTTCCACGGCGAGCCGGGACGCGACGTTGCTACCGAAGAAGCGGCTGGCACCGGTCACCAGCACTACCTTCGGAACGTGTCGTTCCCGTGTATCAGAACTCGGACCTGGCCCCACTCAAAGCCCCCTGCTTCTAGTGTTTTCCCGCGTACCAGAGTAGCCGCATTCGCGCCACCCACCGACACGATCAACAAGCTTTTAACGATGACGCTGTAAGAAAACACAAGCCCGCCACCTCCGAAGGTGACGGGCTCGCGTAGGCACGCAGGCTTACTTGCCGAGTTTGCGCCGCTGAACACGCGTGCGGCGAAGCAGCTTGCGGTGCTTCTTCTTCGACATACGCTTGCGGCGCTTCTTGATCACAGAACCCATAGGGTTTCCTCGCGTTTCTCTACTCGGCATACACACGCGGTGTCGCGTGCGTCGTCTGGTGCCCGCGCCGCCGGGGCGCACCGGACACCACGAAGCGGTGCCACCGGCAGGCGGACACGAACCGAGGGTTCATGCTACCGGGACACCCGAGCAGCGACGAAACCGCCCTTGTACCTGGCGGGCTGGTTCAGCCCGCGTCGAAGTAGGACGTCTCCAGGTAGTCGTGCACCGCCTTCGCGTGCACCCGGAACGAGCGGCCGACCCGCACCGCGGGCAGTTCACCCGAGTGCACGAGCCGATACACCGTCATCTTCGACACCCGCATGAGATCGGCGACTTCGGCGACGGTGAGAAACTGCGTGCCACCGCCGATCACCGGTTGTCCCTGCGTGGAGCCGACCCGCGGACCGGAAGAACCCGATCCACCGCCCGACGCCGGTGAATTGCTTGCAGACATTCTGTTCGCAGACATCATGGCACCATTGACCTCCGGCACGTCCGCGCCACCGGCTTCCCCACCGGCGGAACAGACACGCACGTGCTTCTACGAGCTTAGCGGGACCAGTGGGATTACTGCGACGGGTGTGAGAAATCGGTTTTCATCCCGGGTACCCGATCGTCATTCGTGCGACGCGCCCTGTTCCGCGGAACGTTGCTTGGAGGCGTGTAGCGCCTCGATGAAGCTCGACCGCAACGCGCCGCGCTCGAGCACCCGCAGCGCCGCCGCCGTCGTGCCTGCGGGCGAGGTGACCGCGGCCCGCAGATCGACCGCGCTCTGCCCGGTCTCGTCCAGCAGCGCGGCCGAGCCGATCATGGTCTGGACGACCAGCTGGCTGGCCACATCGCGGGTCAGCCCCAGGCTCACGCCCGCATCGATCATCGCCTCGACGACGAGGAAGAAATACGCCGGTCCCGAACCCGACACCGCGGTGACCGCGTCCATCTGGGCTTCGGGCACCGTCACCACCTGACCGACGGCTTCGAGCATCTCGCCGACGATCTCCAGCTGCTCGGCGTCGGTGTAGCGGCCGGCGGCGAGCACGCTCATGCCCTGCCCGACCAGCATCGGCGTGTTCGACATGACCCGGACCACGGCGAAGCCCGCGGGCAGCTTGGACTCCAGCCGCGCGGTGGTGACGCCGGCGGCCAGCGAGACGAGCACCTGCTCCCGGCCGGTGTCCAGGTCGGCCTTGGACAAGTCGGTGAGCACCGAGTCGACATCGCCCGGCTTGACCGCGACGACGACGATGTCGGCCCCGACGACCGCGTCGGCGACCGATCCGGTCACCCGGATCTTGAACCGCTCGGCGAGCTGGGCCGCCCGCGCGGCGACCGGCTCGACGACGACCAGTTCCTTGGTCGCCCTGCCGGATTCCAGCAATCCGGCGACCAGCGCCTCACCGATCCGCCCGCCACCGACCACCGCAATTCTCGTCATACAGACAAGGTTAGTGGTGCGGTGTCCCTCAGCGCGCCGCCGGGATCAACGCCAATTGGCGGCTCTGGGCGACGACGGCGCCGGTGGAGTCGATGACCAGCTGGTCCTCGTCGAACATGCGCTCACCGACCTCACGGGCGGTCGCGATGACCCGCAGCCAGCCCGGGGCGGGGATGCGGCGCAGGTAGGTGGTCATCTGCACGGTCGGCGACCAGCCGAAGTGGCCGAGGTTCATCGGCACCGGCGGGCTCATGTCGGCGGCCATCATGGCGAAGGCGGCGCGCACGCGCGGGTCGGCCTCGTCGCCGTCGAGCGGCCGGATCCACAGCCGAGCCCGGGGCGGGCCGGTCTCGCCGCGGGCGAAGTCGGCCCAGGTCGCGTCTAGAAAGACCCGCGACACCTCGCCGACGTGCACGATCTTGCCCATCGGCGAATCGGGGGTGTACTCGAGCGCGCCTGCGTCCGGCTCGGCGGGCATGTCGGTGCCGGTGTCGCTGAAGCGGGTGCCGTCGGTGTCGAGGTGGCCGAAGGTGAAGGCGGTGCGCACCAGCGTGCGCCCGTCCTGGATCAGCTCCGCGTCGGCGAGGCAGATCTGGCGGCCCTTCTTGCGGATGTGGACCGCGTACTCGACCTCGCCGGGCTCGGGGGCGCCGAGGAAGTCGGAGCTGGCCGCGATGGGCGCCATCTGCGCGAGCGCGGGGTCGGCCTCGGTGAGCCAGCGGGTGGCCGCGGCGGCGCTGGCGGCGACCATGGTGCCGCCGTGCACCTTGGGACCGATGGTCCAGGTGGGCGCGATGATGCCGACGTAGCGCCCGGTGTCGGCATCGGTGGTGGGGAGCTCGGTCAGGTCGACCACCTGACCGAACGGCGCGTCGGTCGCGAGTTCTCGCGTCATCGTCACTCCTGGTCGCTGTGCAACGGCAATTCGTACAGCGTACAAGCAGGCAACGGCGACCACCATGGCGCGGCGGTGTGATGTGTCAGGAGCGGTCGGCGTGGGTCGCGCCGGTGAGATGCCTGCGCGCGAAATCGAGGGTGCGCCCGAGCAGCGCCGAGCGCTCGGCGGTGGTCCGCGCGGTCTGGGTGTTGATCTCGGCCACCGCGTGCCCGGTGAAACCGGTGTGCACCAGGTACTCGCACAGCTGCGCGCACGGCTGGGTGCCCTCGCCGGGGACCAGGTGCTCGTCGTGCGCGGCGCCGCGACCGTCGGCCAGGTGCAGATGCACCAGACCCTCGCCCATCCGCCGCGCCAGTTCCAGCGCGTCGGCGCCCGCGGTCGCGGTGTGCGACAGATCGAGGGTGTAGTGCTCGAAGCCGATGTCGGTGGGATCGAACGACGGACTGAACGCGCTCACCGCCCTGCCCGGTCCCGATCGGCGTTCCAGCCTGCGCACCGCGCCCTCACGGAACAGGGTGTCGGCCCGCATCGGGAACATGTTCTCGACCGCGACCTTCACCGGATAGCTCGCCTCGAGCTCACCGACCTGGTCGGCGAAGCCCTTGGCGTAGCGGCGCTGCCAGCGAAACGGCGGATGCACCACCACGGTGTCGGCGCCGAGCGCCTGCGCGGTACGCACGCTGCGTTCCAGCTTGGCCACCGGGTCGGCGCCCCAAACCCGCTGGGAGATCAGCAGACACGGCGCGTGCACGGCGAGCACCGGAACGCCGTAGCGCTTGACGTAGGACTGCACGGTCGCGATGTCCTGGCTGGCCGGCTCGGCCCACACCATCAATTCCACACCGTCGTAACCCAATTCGGCCGCGTAGCGGAACGCCGCCTGCGTGTTCTCCGGATACACCGATGCCGTCGACAGCCCGATTCCGATGTCCGCCCGCGCGTTCCCCACAGCCCACTCCCTGCTTCAGCTGGTACTGAGGAGAAAGGCTAGCGGTCCCAGCGTCACGAAGACGCCTACGACGACGGCGATCACAGTGCTGAAGATGTCGTCGGTGCGGCGCAGCACCCGGACCAGGGCGACGAGTCCGAGGATCACGACCATCGCGAGGGCGAGCGCCACCCACGGCAGCGTCTCCCACATCGTCTCGAAACCCTTGAACAGCAACATGCCCGCGACCGCAGCGCCGACGCTCTGCCCGGCGAGGATCAGCCACTGACGGCGGTTGGCGTCGTCGGTGGCGCTGCGCGCGGAGCGGGCACCGGCCCGGCCGGCCGCCATCCGGCCTGCCGCCACCCGGCTCGCACCGACCCGGCTCGCGGCCATCCGGCTCGCGGCCCGCGACTTGGCCCTGCGCGCCACCTTGGACGCGGCGGCCTTGGTCGCGGCCCGCCTGCTCGCCCTGGTCGGCTTCGGCTCGGGCTCGTAGTCGTCGTAGTCGTCCTCGTCGTCGTACTCGCCGTCGTCGTAGTCGGCGTCGGAATAGTCGTTGTCGGCGTAGTCGCGGTCGACGTAGTCGGACTCGGCGTAGTCGTCGGTGTCGGGGTCGGCGCCCGGCTGCTCGGCGCCGACACGATAGACCTCGGTGCGCGCGTCGGCGTCGTCGGCGCGCTGCCGCAGCAGGTCACCGGCCACCGACTGACCGGCGATCAGGGGTTGTTCCTGGCTGACCGGCGACCACGCGGCCGTGGCGAAACCACCGCTGTCGGGTGCGGATCCCTCGGCGTCGGGGCGATGCCTGCGCGCCGACCACGACGGCAGTCCGCCCTTCTTCTCTGCGTCGGGTGCGGAGCGTCGGCGATCCAGCGACGGGCGCTGATCGGCCTCGGGAGCCTGCGGCCAGCCGGTCCCCCGCGCCTGCGGTGCGTCCGGAGCCGGCTTGAAGGCCTGGGTGGCGTCGTCCTGGCGCCTGCCGAGCGCCGCATCGACATCGGCGAAACCGCCGAAGCCAGGGACCGAATCCGGACGTGGCCCGAAGGCGGGTCCCGCATCGGGGTAGCCACCGAAGCCCGGTGCCTCAGCACCCGGATAGCCGTTGAACGGTGGCGCGTCCTGGCGGCCGTTGAAGCCACGCGGAGCCTCATAAGGTTCGTAACCGGCAGGCGTATAACCGGACGGCTCCACGACAGGCGCGGCGGCGGCTTCCTCCGCGGCCTCGGCGGCCCGCCTGCGCGCGGCGCGGCCACCGGTGACCGGGGGCGCCTGCGGCGGCTCGGGAACCTCTTCCGGATCGGGCTTACGACGACGGCCACCAGCGGCTCCCGGCACCGCGGGCAGCGCGCCGGAGCCGAACATCTCGGCGATGCCGGGATCGACAGGCTGCGCCGAGCCGGGCGCGCCGAGCCTGCCGGGACCACGCCCGGTGGCACGTGTCGAGGTGTCGCGCGCCTCCGCCCGGAACGGACCGAACGGATCGGACGACGGACGCGGCCCCGCCACGCCGAGCGGATCGTTCGGGTCGGGAGCGGAGAACCCCGAGTGGGGGTCGAAGCGGGTGATCGGCCCTGACATCGGCGAGAACGCCGGCTCGGCCGGGCCCGGCGGCGGATACGGCGCGGGCTCATAACTCGCGGGCGGTGCGTAGCTCGCGGGTGGTTCGTAACTCGCCGGTTCCGGCGCAGGCTGGTAGGTCGGGGCGGCCGGTTCGGGCGCGGGCGCGGCGTGCGAGTTCGGCTTGACGGCCGCGTTCTCCCCGGTCAGATCGTTGACCGAGAGCCCACGCCCGCTGCGTCTGCGGCGGCCACCGCCACCCGACGGCGCCGAGGCGCCCTGCGCGGCATTGCGCGCGAGTAGTTCGGCGACGGATAGCTGTTTCGAATCCTCACCACTCATGCCGACTCCGCTCTCGCCGCCGGTTCGGCCGGCGGCAGGATGACCGGCCCTCCATTGGGCTCGCTGTCCAGTTTGCGCAGGATCAGGCCTTCGCGCAGCGCCCATGGGCAGATCTCGATGCTGTCGAGCGACAACGCCCGCATACTCGCCTCCGCGACCAGTGCGCCGGCCACCAACTGCTGGGACCGGTCCGAACTCACACCTTCCAGCTCGGCGCGGTCGGCCGCGGTCATCCGGGAGATGAACGCGATCAGCTGGCGCAAACCGGAGCTGGTCAGTGTACGGCGCACCCGTGGACCGGCGGCCGAGGGTGCCGCACCGGTCAGCCTGGCCAGCGAACGGAACGTCTTCGAGGTGCCGACGGCCAGGTCCGGCTTGCCCGGTTCGATGAGGGTCTTGCTCGGCGCGACCAGCTCCGCGTCGAGCCAGTCACGCAGGACCGCGATCTTGCGCTTGCCCGGTGGATCGTCGCGCAGCCACTCCCTGGTGAGCCTGCCGGCGCCGAGTTGCAGCGACAGCGCGACGTCGGGTTCCTCGTCGCCGCCGTTGGACATCTCCAGCGAACCGCCGCCGATGTCGAGATTGATGATGCGGCCCGCGCTCCAGCCGAACCAGCGGCGCACCGCGAGGAACGTCAGCCTCGCCTCGTCGTCGCCGGAGAGCACCTCCAGATCGACACCGGTCAGGGCGCGCACCCGGGCCAGCACTTCCTCGGAATTGGTCGCCTCACGCAGCGCCGAGGTCGCGAACGGCATCAGCTCGACGCACTTGGAATTGCGGGCCAGATCGGCGAACTCGGCGATGGTCGCGACCAGCCGCGCCTCGCCCGCCTCGGTGATCCGCCCGTCGCCGTCCATGTTCTCCGACAGCCGTAACGCCGACTTCGACGAGCTCATCGGCATCGGGTGTCCACCACGATGCGCGTCCACCACGAGCAGGTGAACGGTATTGCTTCCGACATCGAGAACACCAAGCCGCACAGGAATACGGTACTTGGTGATCCCGTCCTACAGGTCAGGCGACTGAACTGTTAGCGTCATAAGTTGTGACCGAAGGTGCATCTGGTTCCGCGGAGACCGGGCTCCGACCTGGGCGAAAGATCAATCCGAGCCCCGAGGTCGAGCTCGACTTCCCGCGCGAATGGATCGAGTTCACCGACCCAGCAAACGACGAGCACCAGATCGTCGCCGACCTGACCTGGCTGCTGTCGCGCTGGTCGTGTGTATTCGGCACACCGGCCTGTCAGGGGATCATCGCCGACCGCCCCGACGACGGGTGTTGCTCGCACGGCGCATTCCTCGCCGACAAGGACGACCGCAAGCGCCTGGCGAGTGCTGTGAAGATGCTCACACCCGAGGACTGGCAGCTGATGGGCGAGGCCACCGAGAAGGGCAAGGTGGTCAAGAAGGGTTACCTCGAACTCGACGAGCTCGAGGACGAACCCGCCCTGCGCACCCGCCGCTTCGACGGCGCCTGCATCTTCCTCAACCGCCCCGGTTTCGCCGCGGGCCCCGGCTGCGCGCTGCACATCATGGCGGTGCGCAAGGGCATCGAACCGCTCGAGGTGAAGCCCGACGTCTGCTGGCAGCTGCCGATTCGCCGCACCCAGGACTGGGTGGAGCGCCCCGACGGCGAGCAGATCCTGCGCACCGTGGTCACCGAATACGACCGCCGCGGCTGGGGCCCCGGCGGCCTCGACCTGGATTGGTACTGCACCGGCTCCCCCGACGCGCACGTCGGCGCCAAGCCGGTGTGGCAGTCCTACGGCCCGGAACTGCGCGAACTGCTCGGCGCGCCCGCCTACGAGGAACTGGCTCGGCTCTGCCGCAGGCGCGAGGGTCTCGGCCTGATCGCGGTGCATCCGGCGACGGTCGAAGCCGAGCGAATGCGAACCGAGGATCACATTTCGGATCAGTCGGCGTGAGGTCCTCGTAACCGCCCGGTTCACCTTCCCGCCATGCGTCCTTCATCGACATGGGGTTGGATCGCTGTTCATGTCGAAGAAAGCGCTTTCCCTGGCGACCCTCGTGATCGGCGCCACCCTCTCCATGACCGGCCTGGCCGCTGCCGCGCCGAACGGTGATCCGGCCGCGTACGCCGACTTCACCTCGAGCTTCGTGAACTTCAACGACCCGGCCGCGGTCGACGCCGCCAAAAACGGCAAGTTCATCATCATCAGCGCGACGGGCACCACGACCACCATCGCCTGCCGCGGCAACGCCGTCGACGTCCCGATCTACGACTGCATGCAGGAAGACGCCTTCGGCTGGCTCCCGCTCAAGAAGATCGACACCCCCATCGGAGTAGCCTGGAGCGCGCTCTGAGCTCGAGGCACCTACACGAAAGAACCCGGCACCACTTCCGCAGTGATGCCGGGTTCTGTCAGTTTTACGCCTCTAACTTGTAGCCCAGGCCGCGCACGGTGACCAGGTGCTCCGGCTTGGCCGGGTCGGCCTCGATCTTGGAGCGCAGGCGCTTGACGTGCACGTCCAGGGTCTTGGTGTCACCGACGTAGTCGGCGCCCCAGACGCGGTCGATCAGCTGGCCGCGGGTGAGTACCCGGCCGGAGTTGCGCAGCAGGTACTCGAGCAGGTCGAACTCCTTGAGCGGCAGGGTGACCTGCCCGCCGTTGACATGCACCGTGTGCCGGTCCACATCCATCCGCACCGGACCGGCCTCGAGCACGCCGTTCTCGCTGCCGGAGTCCAGCTCGTCGCCCGCGCCACGACGCAGCACGGCGCGGATGCGGGCGATCAGCTCACGCGCCGAGTACGGCTTGGTGACGTAGTCGTCGGCGCCCAGTTCCAGGCCGACGACCTTGTCGATCTCGCTGTCGCGCGCCGTCACCATGATCACCGGCACACCGCTGCGGGTGCGCAGTTGCTTGCAGACATCGGTGCCGCTCATGCCGGGCAGCATGAGGTCGAGCAACACGATGTCGGCGCCGGAGCGATCGAATTCGGCCAGCGCGGATGGACCGTCGCCGACGACGGTGACGTCGAAGCCCTCCTTGCGCAGCAGGAACGCCAGCGGATCGGCCAGCGACTCCTCGTCTTCGACGATCAACACACTCGTCATCTGCGTGCCTCCACACCGTTCGTTCGTCCAGCAGGGGTGCGCTGGACGATGGTTTCTCTCGTGGCGAGCTCCGGCGTCGGCTCCGCGTCCTCGTCCCCATCGGTTTCCAGATGGGCGGGGATGCGCAGCGTGAACGTCGAGCCGGTGCCCAGTTTGCTCCACAGGGTGATCTCACCGTTGTGGTTGGCCGCCACGTGTTTGACGATGGCCAGGCCGAGCCCGGTGCCGCCGGTCGACCTCGAGCGGGCCTTGTCGGAGCGGAAGAACCGCTCGAACACCCGCTCCTGGTCTTCCTTGGCGATGCCGATGCCGCGGTCGGTGACGGCCATCGCGACGTGATCGCCGCGCAACGACCGGCTCACCGACACGTGCGAACCCTGCGGCGAGTACGCGATGGCGTTCTCGACCAGGTTCGACAGCGCGGTGACCAGCAGTGTCTCGTCGCCGAGCACTTCCAGCCCGCTCGGCCGGTCGGTGCTGACGGTGATGCCCGCGGCCTCGGCGGCGGTGCGCGACCGGTCGACGGCCTGCTGCACCACGGTGTCGACGTCGACGACGGCCAGGTCGGGCAGCTTCTCGGCGCCCTGCAGCCGCGACAGCGCGATCAGCTCGGTCACCATCTTGCCGAGGCGCCGCGATTCGGCCAGTACGCGCGAGCCGAAGTGGCGCACCGCGTCGGGATCGTCGGCGGATTCCAGCATGGCCTCGGCCAGCAGGCTCATCGCGCCGACGGGCGTCTTGAGCTCGTGGCTGACATTGGCGACGAAATCGCGCCTCGTCGCTTCCATGCGCGCCTGCTCGGAGTCGTCGTCGGCGAACAGCACGACGAAGCTGGTCTCCTCGCGTGACAGCTTGCGGGCGACGCCGCGCACGGCGATCCGGCCACGGCCGGGCAGCGGGTTCTTGGCGGTGAGGTCGTATTCGGCGGACTCCCCGGTGTCGAGCACCTTCTCCACCGCGGCCCACGCGCGTTCGTCGAGCAGCCGGTTGCGGACCAGGCCGAGTTCCTCGGCGCGCGGGTTCACCAGCACCACGTCGCGGTATTCGTCGACGACGGCGATGCCGCTCTCGGAGGCGAGCACGATCAGGTCGAGCACCTGCGACATCGTCAGCCCGGTGTCTTCCTGGGTGCGGGCGGCCTGCCTGGCGTTGACATACGGGATCAGCAGGCCCCCGACTGCCAGCCCGACGACAGCCGCGAGGACTGCCAACAGCACGGCCTGCGGAACACTCACGCTTTGATCGTACGAGTGCCGACCGACGTAGCGGTGGCGGGTCGTCGAAGTTTCGCGCAGGTCACAGGCCCTTGGCGTGGTGTTCTCGTGCCGTTCACCCGGCGGGCACCTGGAGCGTCGCCGGGCGTGTCAGTCCGGCGGTTCGCCGTACATCGCCCGGGTCACCGCGGCACCGTGCCGGTCGACCCATGCGCCGAGCGCATAAATCGGCTGAAGCAGATCGCGGCCCGCCTCGGTGAGTTCGTATTCGACGCGCGGCGGCGCTTCGGCGTAGCGCTGCCTGCGTACGAGCGTCATCTGCTCCATCCGCCGCAACGTCTGGGTGAGCATCTTCTGGCTGATCCCCCCGACAGCGGTACGCAGCTCACTGTGACGAAGCGGACCATCGCGCAGCATGTACACGATCACGGGCAGCCAGGAATTCCCGAACAGATCGACACCCATCCTGGCTGGACAGTCGGCCTCGAAGTCCCCGTAGGGCGGGTACTCCGTCGGTTCGGCCGGTACGGCGGTCATGCGAACCAGCCTGCCACCGTCGATAGGCACCCGCGGGTGCCTATCGGGATTCCTAGCGTCGGTGTGGTCGTAGCCGCTGGGCGCGACATCACCGGAACACAGGAGTTGTCATGCGAATTGGGATCATCGGCGCGGGGGCGATGGCTGCCGCGCTGGGCGGTGGATGGGCCGCGGCCGGTCACGAGGTGGTCATCGGCGCCCGCTCGGCGGAAGCCGCGCGCGAACTCGCGGCCCGGATCACTTCGACGCTGGGCGATACGTCACCTGGGCGAAGCACGCGCATCTCGGAAATCACCGAGATCCCGCGTACTGCGGAATCCGAGCAGGCGTCACTGATCGCGGTACACGCCGCCGGTATCGGCGCGGCGATCGCGGGTGCCGACATCGTGCTGATGGCGGTGCCGGTGAGCGCGCTCGCCGAATTGCTCGACGAACACGGCAGTGCGCTGGCCGGGAAGGTCGTCATCGACTGCACGAATGCTTTCCTGCCCGACGAGGCCGCACCCGAGGGCGTCACCGCCTTCGTCCTGAGCGAGGACGCGGTAGCCGAACGGATCGCGGCGGGCGCACCGAAAGCCCACGTGGTCAAGGCTTTCAACCTGCTCGCCGCCGAGGTGTGGGCGGGTGCGGACCGGATCTTCGACGGTGTGCGCCTGGCCGTCCCGATCTGTGGCGACAACCACGAGGCTGTCGAGACGGTTGCCGTTCTCACCGAAGATCTTGCACTGCAACCATTCCCAGCTGGCGGCCTGCACCAGGCCCGATATCTGGAAGCCACTTCGGTCTTCACCGTCGGCCTCTGGTTCAGCGGCGCCGACGCCCGCGCCATGCTGCCCCCACTGTCGGCCGCGTTCGCAGTGGCCGACGCCTGATAAACCACGTGCCTTGCCTCGCCGCTCTTGCGGCGGGCAAGGCAGGAGCCTCAGCCGAAGAGCTCGCTCGCGCGCGTAGCGGTCAAGGCCTGCACCAGCCAGGTGTTGAGCTGAGCGAGGTCGGTGGTCTCGGCCAGTCGCGCCCTATGGGCAGCCGAGAGCTCGATGCCCCTTCCAGTGAGCACCGTCAACACCGACCGCGCCGCCTGTTCAGCCCGCCCTTGCTCGAGGCCCTGCTCGAGACCCTGCTCGCGCCCTTGCTCACGCAGCCGCTGAGCCGATTCCGAACGGAAGAACGACAGATCAGTAGCCATTTGGTCCCTCCAAAGCTGGGCGGCGTCGGTATGTGAAATTCCCTGTTCGACGAGTTCGGCATAGAACGCGGTCTCATCGTCGTATCCCCGCCTGCGGAACGCCACGATGATCGCCTCCAGTATCGCACCGATCTCCGGCTCCCGGGCATGCGTGATCGCGGAAAGTGCGGCCAGAGGCAGGTCGTCGAGAACCTCGGCGGGATCGGTGATCGCGGGCACATTGTGCGGGCCCAGGACCAACGGCTGCAAAGTGAAGCTGGTCCAGCGCCGATACGTGACTGTCATCGGCTTACTCGCCCAGGTGGCGGTCTGCTTGTCATGGCATACGACCACCAACACGACCGGTAGCTCGTACTTGTTGTGCAGGAAGGTGACGTAGTACGACCACGCCGCGATCCTCGTGACATCGCAGCTCGATTGCGCCTCTACGACGAGCAGGAACGTATCTTCCACGGTCGTGATCCGCAGGACAGTGTCGGCCCGCCGTTCGACCGGAGCCGTCTCGGTGAGATCCACCGAAATCTGTTCCACAGCAATGGGATCGGGAAACGGGAGATCGAGAACGTGGAAGGCACGAGCGAACGCGACTGGATCATGGGTGAAGATCCCGTGCATCGCCTCATGCGACGAGCTGATCATGCGGGAAGACTATCAATATTCGAAACTTTGTTCGAATCAGACAAAACACCCTTTTCGCGGGCCGCGGAAGTCAGCACGATGGCTGGGTTCTGGGACAGAAGGTCAAGTGCGGCTTGATATCACGCACGGCGTCGGAGCAGCTCACGACGGCGCCGGACTCAATCCTCGCGCGCACCGGCTGTTGCGATGGCTTCGATCGCGTCGATCAGGCGTTGTTTGCCCGCAGGTTCGATGTGCAGATCCCGGTATCGCCGGTAGGTGAGATAGCGGCCGTCGTCTGCCACGTCGAGCCAGGTCAGATACCTTGCGGGTGTTGAGCGTTCGGCGTGCAACCTCACTCTGGCCTCGATGTGTCCGGAGGCGGTGCGGCGGATTTCGGCGAGGCGGTGCATGCGGGCGGCGACGGAATCGACTGGGCGCTGCCAGGATTCGAAGTGCGCGGCCAGCCGGTCGATGTCCTCGACGAGATGGCCCGCCTGCCCAGCCTGCAGCTCGCCGAGGAAGGAGGCGAAGGCGCGGGCCACCATCCCGGAACTGCCGGAGAACACTTCGACGCTGTTGTCGTCGTACTGCCGGATCACGACACCGCGCTCCCCGGACCGGGCACCGTAGGCGCGCAGCCGGGGTCCAGCGTCGTCGAATACCGCCAGCGCGGTGTCGGGCCTGGCCGCGTGCCGCAGCACCGCGGTCAGGTCCGGGTCGGCGCCGGTGGGCCAGCGCTGCGCTGCGTCCTGGGCGAGTGCCACGTACCGGTCTTCGGTGTCGGCGGCCGAATACACGGTGAGCGGGAAGGGGTACCGGTCGTCACCGGTTTCCGCCTGCCAGACGTAGGCGAATTCGTCGGCGGTGAAGGTCCAACTCACGATGCCCCCGCGCCGCCCTGGTCCTCCGCGAGGCGGGTCGCGGGTGCATCGGACCCGATGGCTCCGGGGACCGTGGGTTGTTCCGGCCCAAGGAGCTCAGGCTGAACTCCGCGAAGGTAGTCGGGCGCCTGATGTTCATCATCGTCGTCGCCTCTACCGCCGCGCGCGCCCGGCGCGCCCATCATGCCCGGCGAGCCCATGCCACGGGCCGATGCCGCACCCGCCGCACCGGAAAGGCCTGCGGCAGCGAGGTTTTGACCGGCACTGACGGGCGAACGCCCCGGGACGGAACCGCCCGGGCCGGGGGTGCCACCGCCGCCTGAGCCCGCGCCACCACCCGGCGACCCGCTCCCTGGCGATCCACCGGACGGGTTGGTGCCGGTGCCCGGCGTTGCCGCAGCGGGTGCCGTCGCGGCGGGATTGGTGCTCGTCGGGTCGGCGCTGTTCTGCGCCTGGGTGTCGTCGTCGCCGTCCCCGGTATCCGTACCCCCCGACGAGGTGTCGTCGTCGCCGTCGGTCGATTCCGGCTGCGCCGTGTCGTCGGTGGTTCCTGGATCGTCGGAAGTCCCTGCGTCGGTATTGTTTCCGGCACCACCACCGGTGGTGCCACCGTTGTTCGAACCACCGCCACCCGTGCCGGTTCCTGTGCCGGTGTCGCCGCCGGTGCCCGGCTGGGTGGGCGCCACGAAAGTCGGCACATTCTCACCGGCGGGACCATAGGTCGGCTTGTAGGTCAGATTCATCGCCGCGACCGCCTGGAGACGGCGGTCTTCCTTCTCCCGCTCGACAGTCGCCGCATCGCCGGGAACCACCAGTTCCGCCAGGGTCGCCGGCACCGAGGTACCGACGTCGACCGCTTCGGCCGAGTTGACCGGCGCGGGCACAGCCACTTTCACCGCCTCCGCACCATAAGCCGCAGCCTTTACCCGATGCCCGACCGCAGACAGAACGGTGTACACATCCGTCGCCTCGGTGACGAACCGCCGCCCGGCAGCTTCTCCCGCCGACGCGAACTCGCCCTGCAGGCTCGATGCCGCCCGCGCGGTCTGCATCATCAGCCCGGTCACCGCACCCGAGATCTCCGTGAACATCTCGACCCACTTGTCACCGAACTGCTGCATCACACCGGGCTGCATCTGCTGCACCGCGTTGTAGATATCCTGGTGCGAAAGACCTTCGAAGACTTCGAAATCAGCGATGTACTTCGGATCGGTACCCCCGTGGCTGAGCGACTCCTGCTGCTTCTCAGCACCCGTCTGCTGCTGACGGCCGTCAGCCGTCGGTGCGAGTGGTGGTAGTCCAAATGTCGTCGACAGAATGTCCGTCAGCGGTACTTGCGTCCCTCCCCCGTCCGCCATGGTCAGTTCTCCCTACCGATGGATTTCTCGACTACCGAAGCGATTTCCATAATGTTGGCGCAGGGGTCGAGGTTCTGGCGTTGGCCCAGACTCAAGCTGTAGGTCCGCACAAAGACGACGCCAACCTGCGTCCGCAGGTGTACCTTGCACTCGTTCTCACCGCCCGGTTCACCGCGCACCAGCCCTGCTTGACGACCATTGACTGTCGTCGGCTCCAACCAGGGGCCGTTCTTCTGCAGGTTCTCTTCCCAGGTGATGTTGCCAGAGTCCAGACCCAGCGCCATTGCACTGTCCGGGGTACGGAAATCGCAGGTCAAGAATGTGTATTCGGCGACCAGGTCTGCCCCGCGCTTCCGCGACCCGGACCGGAAACCGACAGACTCGACATCGGCGTCACTAACCCATGTACACGGATCGAACACTACGTGCTGTCGCCCGGTCGACTGCGTGTACTTATTGTCCTGCGGAGGTGGCTGCAGCTTCGGATCGGTCAGCGTCGGACGCGCTGCCTGCGTCGACGTCGAACCAGCCGGAGTCCCCTGGACCGACGAATCAGGCACACCGGAGCCCGTCGACGAGCCACAGGCCGATGCAACCAAGGCGACGAGCACGCAGCCGGTAAATGTTCCTGCCTTCATGTCACACCTGCCCAGATATCGAGCTCAACGCACCTGCATTGAGCTGGTCCGCCTCGGCAAGGATTCCTGCGGCCTGCAGGTACCCGTCTGCCATGCCCCGCGCTGCCGCCCCCAACTGCTCCAGCACGTCTTTCGCTGCTGCCGCCTTGTCCGCGAAACCTTGCTGCAACTGCTCGGCAGAGACCAGTGACCCGAACCCATGAACAGCCTTCAGCCCGACTGCGTCGGCGGCCCACTCATCACACATCGCCGCGAACCGCAGATACGCCTGAGCCACTTCCCGAGCAGCATCCGGCTCCATCGTCAACTGCCCCGACGACGCCGCATTCCACAGCTGCGCCGCAGCATCCCCACCCACGCTCACCGAGGCCCCTCCCAATCGATGTCTCCAGGCAGTCTAGCGCCAAACACTACCCGCCTCACCCCAACAGCCGAGGCCGTAGCGACCTGCGGTGCCACGAGCGAGACACTGCAACTCGAGGCCTCCCCGGCCTCCACCGACAGACCGGGCCTCAGATTGGCAACCAAGTCGGCCACCATGGCGGAATATTTCCCGGCGGGCACATCGGAATCCGGGGAGACTGACCGGGATCATGCAACCAGAACATCATGAACCATAGAAGCCCGAGGGAGCCGATCAAGCAAACCAAGAATGTCAAAGCAACTCGGAGGGCTCCAGGCGTCCTACCCCGAAAGCGCCTACTGATCGCCAAGGTGGCGCCCCACCAAAGAGCGACCACGATAATATTTGGCACCAAGAGCAGGAGCAAGGTGATACCTTCACCAGCTCCAGCAACCCCGCAATCGCGCCACGATCGCTTGACAGCGCTATCAATCGCCCTGCCGGTAATCACACCTGCTACCAGGCTGATCACGACATATATCACGATGACGCGTGCGGTAGGCCGAACCGGCCGGCCGGTAGAGTTGGAACTATCCACCACCTGTTACCTCCGAGCAGTCCATCCAAATAAAGATCATTGAGTTACCCTGATTTGAGTAACTCCCTCACCTTCACCCATCGCTTGATCCATTTCTCGCATCGCTTGTTCAATTCCTTCATGAAGTTGCGACTGGGTGAGATCCTTGCCATATTTTTCGAATAATTCAGAACCGATTCGCATAGATATGTCATCACCTACATCGTTCGCACCAGTCGAACCACCCTGATTCGCAGCAAATATCAAGGTGTCTTCAGGAAACCCAGCAGCACGGCCGACATATCCGTAGTGAATATTGGAGTATATGTCATAATAGACCGCTCGATCCTGAGACGGGTCCTTGAAGTAGTAGTCGTCTTCAGCGGAGAGATTGAAACGCTCCGCCAACTGTGGCTTATGATCCCACTCGGCGCCCACCTCGACCTTTTCCTTGAAGGCAAGTAGCGCCGCTGCCGGATCGTTCGTGGATGGCGACGCGAATTCCCACCACGCAGCATCATTGAGTTTAGCCATACGGGCAACATCAACAGAACTTACATTCGTTTTCATCTCATCGAAAATGAATGACTCTGCCTCATTGAAGCGCCTCTCACTAGTAGAATAGTCATCCAAGTTCATTTGCGTATCCGCGAGTTGCTTCCACTTGTTGTACTCATTCTTCGCCGCGTCGATCGCCGTGTCGACCGACGCGCCGGTCACTGGATCCTCGCGCACGCCCATATACTGTAGTTGGATGAGTCGGTCGAGCTCCGCCTTGGCATCTTGCAGGCGTTGAGAAGTGGTCGGCGAAGCCGCCGATGCGCGGGAGTCGCCGTCACCGAACTGGTTGCCGCGGGTTCGAATCTCCTGCGCATTTGTAGTGATAGTGGAATTGAATTCTCCGATCGCGGCGAGGAGGCTGGCCACGGCCGCATTGATCGCGTCCTGATGAGCTTGCTGCTGCGTGGGAATCTCCTTGTAGCGGGGACTTTCATTGTCGACCGGCACTTCAAGGGTATCAATTTCGACCAGCCACTGGTCGCTGACCTTAAATGTGGCGGCAGTAGTTTTATCGGTTTCGGCATCGTCAACTTTGGTGCGCACAGTACTGCGTTCGCTGTCGAGCCGTGACGCCCCCGCATCGAGGGAATCAGCGAATTCGCTATTCTCGATGGCGAGTTTGCGACCTTCATCGACGTGTTCGGCAACACGATCTCCGGCGGCATCCTTGGCTTTCCCGGACCATTGGATATCGGCGAAGTGCGTGTTCATGCGATGAAGCTGCGCCTCGTAATAGGCACTGTCACCACGGATTTCGTTGGCCCACACGCGCAGTTTGTTGATGTCCCACTTGTCGAGTTCGGTGCGGGTCGGCATCAGCGACCATCTCCGGACGTATCGAACGTCAGCTCAGAAAGTTTCTGCTTGAACTGTTCGTCAGTCATCGCGTAGTTGTCTGCGCACGACGTGATAAGGGTGGACATTCCAGCCAAGCGCCACGCGACTCGTAGCCAGGCGCCTTCTATGTACTCCCCTGCTGTCGCGCACCGGGAACCGATGTCGCACCCGGGCAGTGCCGCACCGATCGCGTCTCCAGTTGTGCGGACATCGATCTCATCAATCTTGGTGCCCACGTCCTTGATCGTGGTCGAAAGTTGGCGCAGCTGTTCGATATCGGCGTCGAGCATGATGTAGGCCTCCCCCTGCGTTGTTCTATCTCGAACGGTAGTCGCTCTGCCGCGCCAGGTGCTAGCGCGGGCTTAGAGGAGGCATTTGGCTGGGCAGTCGACCTCAAAGTCCGCGGCGGGAGCCGCGGACTCACGGTCATTCGGCGATGGCCGGCCCTAGGCTGCGGCGCCGAGGCCGAGTGCTACCGCGACCGGCAGCAGGTACAGCAGGGGGAAGGCCACAGTCTTGTACGAGCGTGCCCGCAGGACGGTCACCACCGCACCCGCGAAGTACAGGATCAGGCCGATGGCAGCCGCGACGCCGATGGCGGGAATCCACAGGCCGACGATCAGCCCGATCGAGCCGGCGGCCTTGGCGAGGCCGAGCGGCGTCCACCAGGTCTGCGGCACACCGTATTCCACCAGCGGGTCGACCACGAACGCCGCGCGGCGCAGCAGCGAGAAGGCCGAGAAGCCGACCCAGAGTGCGGCGATGACGGTGACGATCACATAGGCGGTGTTCATGGTGAGCCTCCTTCGGCAGCCGCGCTTCTCGCGGCGTCTACCGAGGTGACGACACAGGCTTCCCGAGTGTGACATCGCGGCCTGTGACAACAGAACGGCCCCGCACCGTGGCAACGATGCGGGGCCGGTTCCGGTGATACGACTACTTGCCGCCCTGGCTGGCGACCGCGGCGGCGCCGGCAGCGGCGGCCTCCGGGTCGAGGTATTCGGCCGGCTTGACCGGGCGCAGGTTCTCGTCGAGCTCGTAGCGCAGCGGGATGCCGGTGGGGATGTTCAGGCTGGAGATGTCCTCGTCGGAGATGTTGTCGAGGTGCTTGACCAGCGCGCGCAGGGAGTTGCCGTGGGCGGCGACCAGGACGGTCTTGCCGGTGCGCAGCTCCTGGGAGATGGTGTTCTCCCAGTACGGGATCATCCGGGCGACGACGTCCTTGAGGCACTCGGTCTTGGGGACCTCGATGCCCGCGTAGCGCGGGTCGCCTTCCTGGCTGTACTCGTTGTCGTCGGCGATCGGCGGCGGCGGGGTGTCGTAGCTGCGACGCCACAGCATGAACTGGTCCTGGCCGTACTGCTCGCGGACCTGCTCCTTGTTCTTGCCCTGCAGGTCGCCGTAGTGGCGCTCGTTGAGGCGCCAGTCGCGGATGACCGGGATCCACAGCCGGTCGGCGGCGTCGAGCGCGTTGTTGGCGGTGCTGATCGCGCGACGCAGCAGCGAGGTGTAGACGATGTCGGGGAGAACGTCGTGCTCGGCGAGCAGCTCGCCTGCCCGCTTGCCCTCGGCGATGCCCTTGTCGGTCAGGTGCACATCCACCCAGCCGGTGAACAAGTTGAGGGCATTCCATTCGCTCTCGCCGTGGCGCAGTAGCACGAGGGTGTAGGTCATAGGGCCATTCTGGCATCAGGGCCTGGATCAGACCCACGCCACCTCGTCGAACCCGGTTTCGCACACCCCGTCAGAGCGCCGCCTCCACCGCGAGTACTCCCGCGCCGACGAGGGTCGCGCCGTCGGCCAGGGTCGACAGCTCCACCGTGAGCTCGCGCAGGAATTCCAGCCGCGCGTGCCGGGCGACGGCGGCCCGCAACGGTTCCCACAGCGGTGCGCCCGAGTGCGCGAAGCCGCCGCTGATCACCACGCGATTCACATCGAGCAGGGCGGCCGCGGAGGAGATCGCCTGTCCGAGTGCGGTTCCCGCACGTGCCATCGCGGCGGTCGCCACCGGGTCACCATGGTGCGCCGCCGCGGCGAGCTCGGCGCCGGTCTCGCCGGTCCACCCCTGCGCCCGCGCCCAGCGCACCGATGACATCCCACCGGCGACGGCCTCGACACACCCGAAGCCTCCGCAACTGCACGGCGTGTCGTCGCCCGGAACGACGATGTGCCCGATGTGCCCGCCATTGCCGGTGCGACCGGTCAGCACCCGCCCGTCGGCGATGATCCCGCCGCCGACCCCGGACGACACCGTCAGCGCCAGCCCGTTGTCCACCCCGCGCAGCCCGCCGACGCGATGTTCGGCCAGCACCAGGCACGCGCCGTCGATCGCGAACCGCACCGCCGCCCCGGGGAACAGCGCCCGCACGTGCGCGACGATCGCGAACCCGTCGCGCCACCGCGGCAGATTCAGCGGTCTGGTCACCCCGGCGGGCACGTCGACCGGGCCCGCCGAGCCGATGCCGACCGCGGTCACGGGTATGTCGCCCGCCACAGCGAGCAGGAGTTCGCGGCAGACCACCCACGGATCGTCGGCATCGGTCGCTGCCCGGCGCACCCCGCGCAACGTGTAGTCCGGATCGACAAGTCCCGCAGCGAATTTGGTCGCTCCGATGTCGAGTGCCAGTGCCGTCATCGCCCTCCTGTCCACCTGGTGTGTATCCACATCGCCGTCGCGGCACGACGAGGCGCTTCCCCGGCCGGTCGATGTGAAGGATCACAGCATGTGGCACGCGACACTTTGACTACTGGTCGGTACAAAAGAACCCAATTCGTTAGATACTTCAACGCGGGTCGGGTCTAGTCAGTTGGGCAGCACTACTCTGATGAAGGATAGCTGTGTCGAAAATCGTTGTACTGGTGTTGAGCCTGCTGTGCGTGGGCTTGCTCGCCGCGCCGGCTGGTGCGAACCCGTTGTATCCGACCCCGGATCCGGATCCGTTCTTCACGGCACCGAGTGACATCGGTGCGCTCGCGCCGGGCGATGTCGTGCGTACCCGGCGTATCGACACCATGCTCTACCCCGGTACCGAGGGCTGGCAGGTCGCCTTCCGCTCCACCAACTCGGCCGGCAACGCGATCATGGGCGTCACCACCGTGCTGATGCCGATCGGCGTGAAGAACCCGCCGCTGGTGTCCTACCAGGCGCTCATCAACTCGATCGGCACGCGCTGCAACCCGTCGCAGTCGCTGTTCAACGGTGAGCTACAGGACGCGCCGGGCGCGATGCTGCCGATCGGGCGCGGCTGGGCGGTCTCGGTGCCCGACTACCTCGGCCCCACCGTCGCCTACGGTGCGGCGAAGATGAGCGGCATGGTCACCCTGGACAGCGTGCGGGCCGTTCAGAAGGTCGCCGAGCTGGGCCTCGGCACCTCGCCGGTCGCGCTGGCCGGGTACTCCGGTGGCGGCATGGCGACCGCATGGGCCGGTGCGCTGCAGCCGACCTACGCGCCGGAGCTGAAGCTCGCGGCCGTGGTCGCCGGTGGTATCCCCGCCGACCTCGAATTGATGGCCGACGCCCTCGGTTTCGCGCCGCACCCCGGCTTCGGCCTGGCCTTCGCGGCCGCCATGGGTATCGAGCGCGAGTACCCGGAGCAGGTGCCGGTCTCGGATTCGCTCAACGAGCAAGGCCTGTGGTTCCGCGAATTCACCAAGGACGCGTGCCGCCGCTTCCTGCTCTTCCACGGCATCTTCCGCAACGCCGAGCAGATGGCCGCCTCCAAGGACCTGATGTCCAGCCAGGTCGCCCGCGGCGTCCTGCGGGAGAACAGCCTCGTCCACTTCACCGGGGCGCCCACCGCGCCCACCTACATCTGGCAGGGCAAATACGACACCCTCACCCCGTACGGTCCGGTGGCCGAGTCGGTCGCCCACTTCTGTGCCAAGGGCGCGCCGATCCAGCTCGCCACGATCGAGATCTCCGAGCACATGACGGCGGCCGCCGCCGGCTTCGTCGACGCCTGGAACTACGTCGAGTCCCGCTTCCGCAACGAACCGGTCCCGACGAACTGCTGAGATGACACCGGTGCTGGGCGACCCTCGCCCAGCACCGGTTCAGACCTGGTCGGACTCGTCGATGAGGTGTTCGAAGGCGCGGAGGTTCTTGAGGGATTCGCCGCGGGCGACGCGCCATTTCCATTCCTTGCGGATGGATTCGGCGAAGCCGAGTTCGAGCAGCATGTTGAAGTCGGTGTCGACGGCTTCGAGGATCTGGCCGAAGACGCGGTCGAGTTCGTCGGGGGTGACCGACTCGGCGGACATACGGCCGACGAGGTAGATGTCGCCGACGTTGTCGAGGGTGTAGGACACGCCGAAGAGGCGGCGGTTGCGGCGCAGCAGGTATTTGTAGACGCCTTCGAAGTTCTCGTCGGGCTTGCGGCAGACGAACGATTCGATGCGAACGCCGTGCTTGCCGACGGTCAGCATCACCGTGGTCTTGAGCTTGCGTTCGCCGGGCAGGACGACGATGAAGGTGTCGTCGCTGTGGCGGGTGTATTCGATCTCGCGATCACGCAGCGTCTCGTCGATCACCTGCGATACGGCGCTCACCTGCGTACTCCCGTCCGGCGCCGCCACAGCGCCCGCGATCTGGCCTGGCTGGTCTCGCCCGCGTGCAGGGCGATCGGGCCGCGTTCGGCGCGGAATCCGGCCATCGCGGCAGCGTAACTGTCGAGCAGGCCATCGGCGGTGTGCGCCCAGGAGAACCGGCTCGCGTGGTCGACGGCGGTGGCGCTCATCCGCGCCAGCCGGTCGGGGTCGTCGAGCAGGGCGGCGAGGGCGTCGGCCCAGTCGGGGGTGCGGTGCCCCGGCACCAGCAGGCCGGATTCGCGGTGCCGGACCGCGGTGCCGAGTCCGCCCACGTCGGCGGCGAGCACCGGGGTCCCGCTGGCCTGCGCCTCGATGGCGACCAGCCCGAAGGATTCGTTGTAGCTGGGCACGGCGACGACGTCGGCCGCGCGATACACCTGGACGAGCCGGTCGGCGGGCTGCGGCGGCAGGAAGGTGACCCGGTCGGTGATGCCGAGGTCGGCGGCCAGCTCGATGAGCGCGTCGGGCCGGGCCAGGCCGCTGCCGGACGGTCCGCCGACGATCAGCACCCGCAGCTTGCGGCGGGGATCGCGGTGGATCAGGTCCGCGGCGGCGCGCACCAGCACGTCGGGCGCCTTGAGCGGCTGGATGCGGCCGACGAAGGCGACGACCTGCTCGTCGGGGCGGAGGCCGAGTTCGGCGCGGGCAGCGAGCTTGTCGCCCGGACGGTAGCGGGACAGGTCGGCGCCGGGCGGCACCACATCGATGCGATCGAGCGAGGCGCCGTACAGGTCGACGAGCTGACGGGCTTCGTCCCCGGTATTGCCGACGAGCCGATCCGCCTCGGCGATCACCTGCTTCTCCCCGATCACCCTGGTCTCGGGTTCGGGGGCGTCGCCCTCGGCGAGCGCGGCGTTCTTGACCGCGGCCAGCGTGTGCGCGGTGTGCACCAGCGGCACCCGCCAGCGGTCGCGGGCCAGCCAGCCGACCTGGCCGGAGAGCCAGTAGTGCGAGTGCACGAGGTCATAGTGGCCGGGCAGGTGACGCGCCTCCTGGCGCAGCACCTCGGCGGTGAACGGACACAGCTGGGTGGGCAGCTCGTTCTTGTCCAGGCCCTCGAACGGTCCGGCGACGACGTGGCGGACCAGCACGCCCGGCCCCGCCTCGGCCACCGGCGGCAGATCCGACGACGTCGCCCTGGTGAAGATCTCCACCTCGGTGCCGCGTTTGGCGAGCTCGAGCGCGGTTTGCAGCACGTAGACGTTCATGCCGCCCGCGTCGCCGGTTCCGGGCTGCGCCAGCGGTGACGTATGCACCGACAGCACCGCGATGCGGTGGGGCAAGAGATCCGGACGACGCTGACTCACACCCTCCAGTGTGCACGCCGCGACGCCGCCACCGACATCCCTACCGGGATCGGTGACGGTCGTCACAGGGTATTCGTGAGTGAGTTCACGCGGTAATCGATACCGAGACTGCCCGATCGGCGCCGCCACCGCGAGCGGTTTTTCGCCGTCACGTTCTCCGCGCCAGCGCCGCCTCGAAGACCGGCCACGACTTGTGCAGGTCCTGCTCCCAGTAGCCCCACGAGTGGGTGCCGTTGGGCCGCAGATCCACGGTCGCGGGGATGCCGAGCGACTGGAGCCGGTCCCGCAGCTGCTGGGTACACAGGTTGGTGACGGCTTCCAGCGTGGCGCCGAAGATCAGCTGGAGCGGGTCGGCCTGGGCGGCGATCGTGTCGGACGGGCCGGGAACCCCGGTGCCGGAGGAGATGTAGACGTCGGTGCCGCGCAACGCTTCCGCGTGCAGGTAGGGGTCGTTGGCCGACCACTCGGGATCGGTGGGCGGGCCCCACATATTGGCCGCATTGCCGAGCCTGCTGCCGACCACCGTGCGCACGATCGCCTGTCCCCTGGCATCGCTGGTGCGCACGCAGCCGCTGTAGGACCCGATGGCCTGGTACAGCCCCGGTGCGGCGAGCGCGAGCTGGAACACCGAGGTCCCCGCCATCGACAGTCCCGCGATGGCGTTGGCGCCGGTGCCGCCGAACTCGGCGTCGATCACCGGCGGCAGTTCCTTGGTGAGGAAGGTGGTCCAGCGCGGCTTGCCGAGCACGGGATCGTCGGCCCGCCAGTCGGCGAAGTAGCTGCCCGCCCCGCCGAACGGGATCACCACATTGACCTGCTTGTCCTTGAAGAACTCGACCACATCGGTGCGATCGAGCCAGTTGCCGTCGCTGCCGCCGCCGACTCCGTTGAGCAGATACAGCGTCGGCGCCGGCTTTTCCGGGTCGGCGGCGCGCAGCACGCGCACCCGGGTGACGGTGTCCATCGCCGGCGAGTACACACCGACATCGATCGTGTGATCGGGCTCCGTTCGCTGATCCTCGATCCGCGCCTGCTCGGCCCCCACCGCGGGCGACGCCATCCCCACGCCGACCAGCACGGCCAGCACCACCACAACGATCCGAGCGCCCACTGCCCGACCAAACATCATCGAACTCCGATCTCGACGCCGAACCCTTCTGCCGCGATCAAACGGCATTCCCGAACGCTACACATGGATTCGGGAAAACATTGTGACGATTACCAGAAGATTTTCCACCGTCCTGTGCGAACAAACTTCGTAGTTCTAGATCACAATCACAGTCGTATCACATCAGCGTACGCGACGAGCAGATCAGCTGGTCAGAGAAGCAGGGGAAGGGGCCTTTACCTGCACGAAAGCCGACCTCAGCTACCCTCGATTACCCGGAGTCGCACGCTCATGACGAACACCAAACGGTCGGAATTGCGAACGCTTCGACGCTGAAATAGCCCGCAGATAATGCGGTCGAACAGCGCTCGAGCCACCCCGAAGATCACAATTAATCCGACCGGTCGCCGCGCATTGCCGCCGCCGTCACACTGCGGCACACCGTCGGGGGACCAGGAACATCCCCGCTGTCAGCTCACCGCAATGCCTCGGCGAACAGCGGCCACGAACGACGCAGGTCGTCGTTCCAGTAGCCCCAGGAGTGTGTTCCATCGGGGCGCAGGTCGACGGTGGCCGGGATGCCCAACTCGCCGAGGCGGACGGCCAGTTGCCTGGTGCACAGGCCGGTGACGGCGTCGAGCGCGCCACCGACGAGGAGCTGGTCGAGCAGTTTCGCGGTGTCGCCGCCGATGCCGGGGCCTTCGATGGTGTCCAGCGGGCCGGGCAGGCCGGTGCCGGAGGCCACGTAGATGGCCAGGCCACGGAGGCGGTCGGCGTGCAGGAAGGGGTCGTTGGCCGCCCAGAGCGGGTCGCCGGGTTGTCCCCACATGTTCACAGGGTCACCGTTCTGGCCCGAGACGACGGTGTTGACGATGGCATGCCCCTGGGGACCGCTGGTCGAGACGCAGCCGCTGTAGCTGCCGACGGCGCGGTAGAGCTGCGGCGCGGCGAGCGCGAGCTGGAAGGCGGCGGTGCCTGCCATGGAGACGCCCGCGACGGCATTGGCGCCGGTGCCGTGGAATTCGGTGTCGATCAGGCGAGGTAGTTCGCGGGTGAGGAAGGTCGTCCAGCGTTGGCGGCCGAGGACCGGGTCGTCGGCTCGCCAGTCGGCGTAGTAGCTGCCGGCGCCGCCGATCGGCATCACCACGGTGACCTGCTTGTCCGCGAAGAACCGCGCGGAATCGGTGCGGGTCAGCCAGTTTCCGCCGTCGCGCCAGTCACCGGTCGTGCTGCCGCCGTCGACACCGTTGAGCAGGTAGAGCACCGGCGCTGCCGCCGCGCGGTCGGGTGCGGGCAGGACCGCGACGTGCACCGATCGGCCCATCGCCGCCGAATGCACGACCAGGTCGACGACCCGGCCCTGTCCCGGCGTCGCCGAGACCAGCCGGGCGGCGTCGGTCCCCCGCGGATCGGGCGGCGCCGCGCCCGCCACCGCCTGCGCACCGACGAGGCACGCCGCCAGAAGAAGCCAACAACGCGCCACGACGCCCATGCGTCACCTCCATGCCCGGCCGGAAGAAAGACCGTTTGATAGAGGGTAGGCATCACGCCGCGAACTCACCCCAGTTTCTGAAACATCGATAGTTCACAGAAGCCGGGAGCGAACGTCAGTCCAGCGCGTCGATGAACGCGCTGACCTCGGCGAAGAAGCGCGGCCGATCCTCGATGAACAGCCCGTGCTGCGCGCCCTCCCACAGCGAGATGCGGGCGTCAGGGGCATTGTCGGCGATGTACCGACCATTGGCGGCTGGCACGACCGGATCCTCCGTGCCGTGCAGCACCAGGACCGGAATGTCGAGCGCGCGCAGGGTTTCGGTGTTGTCGATGGTCCGGTAGAACAGCGCCTTGCGCACCGACGGCGTGGTGGCGAGGCTCGTGCCGAACAGGCGCTGAGCATCGACGCCCTTGTCCTCGCCGGGACCGGTATTGGCATTGCCGAACACGGAGAATCCGCGCACCGCCCGACCGGCGGCCTCGTCGAAGACGCCGGGAATCGCCTTCTCCATGGCCGGACCCGGCGCCGCACCCGGCACGTTCGGGCCGATATTGGCGGGCGCGCCGCAGTAGACGGCGGCGGCGACGGCCGAGCTACCGTGCGTGGCCAGATAGTCGGTGGCCACGATGCCGCCGTAGGACCAGCCGAGCAGCACCGCCCCCGACTCGATGCCCTCGGCCGCCAGCACCGCGGCGACATCGGCACCCCACGCCTTCGGATCGTCGTAGCCCGCGCCGGGATCGTCGGAGTAACCGTGCCCGCGCAGGTCGACGGCGAGCACGCGATACCGCTGCGCCAGATCGTCGGCCGCCGCGCCCCAGCAGCGCAGATTGCCCGACCAGCCGTGCAGGAGCACCAGGGGCCTGCCGGTCTCCGGGCCGCTCACCCGGTAGACGATCCTGGTTCCATCGGCACTGACAGCATCGCGAATAGCCATGCCGACAGGCTAACGCCGGTCCACATCACGGTGATCCGAGCCATGGTGACAGCGAATCCGCGGCGAATAGGATCACTACCCATGAGCACTCGCACCGCCGTCGTCACCGGAGCCAGCTCGGGAATCGGTGAGGCCACCGCCCGGGAACTCGCGAAGCAGGGGTACCACGTCTACGTGGGCGCCCGCCGGTTCGACCGGGTGCAGCGGCTGGCCGAGGAGATCGGCGGCACCGCCGTCGAACTCGACGTCACCTCCGAGGAGTCGGTGCGCGCGTTCACCGACGCGATCGACCGGGTCGACGTGCTGGTCAACAACGCGGGCGGCGCCAAGGGCCTTGCCTCGGTCGCCGAGGCCGACCTCGACGACTGGCGCTGGATGTGGGAGACCAACGTCCTTGGCACCCTGCGCCTGACCAAAGCCCTGCTGCCGAAGCTGATCGCCTCCGGCGACGGCCTGATCGTCACCATCACCTCGATCGCCGCCTTCCACGCCTACCCGAACGGCTCGGGCTACACCTCCGCCAAGCACGCCCAGGCCGTGCTGCACCGCACCCTGCGCGACGAGCTGCTCGGTCAGCCGGTCCGCCTGACCGAGATCGCGCCGGGCGCGGTGGAGACCGAGTTCTCCCTGGTCCGCTTCGACGGCGACACCGAGCGCGCCGCCAAGGTCTACGAGGGCATCGACCCGCTCTACGCCCAGGACATCGCCGAGATCGTCGGCTTCGTCGCCAACCGGCCGCCGCACGTGAACCTCGACACGATCGTCGTCAAGCCCCGTGACCAGGCAGGCCCCGGCAGCTTCGCGCGACGCTCCTGACCTGCGGCGTTCAATCCCCGGATCGGGCAACCGAATCCGGGGATCACGGCTGTCGAGTGGCGTCCGCCGGGCCTGGACTCGATACTGCGCGTGGTCGCGCCGAGTAGGTCGGTGGCGTAGCTGTGAATTCGCTACCGACCGGCACGGCCGCTAACATCACCACGTTTGCCGATAGCCAGTCTGAGGAGTACTTCACCGATGCGCAGCAGTATCAAGTCCGTGTTCGACGGGTTCAAAGACTTCCTGATGCGCGGGAACGTCATCGACCTCGCGGTCGCGGTGGTCATGGGCACCGCGTTCACCGCCGTGGTCACCTCGTTCACCAAGGGCCTCGTCAACCCGCTGCTCGCGGTGTTCGGCTCGACCAACGAGCTGGGCCTCGGCGTCCAGCTGATCGCCGACAAGCCGGCGACCTTCATCGCGCTCGGCCCGATCATCACCGCGTTCATCGACTTCTTCATGGTCGCCGCGGTCCTGTACTTCGTGCTGATGCTGCCGATGAAGTCGCTGAAGAACAAGTTCGGCACCACCAAGGCCGCCGAGCCCACCGAGACCGAGCTGCTCATCGAGATCCGCGACCTGCTGGCCAAGCAGCAGGGGCTGAGCACCGAGCAGGCCGAGTCGCTGAGCAAGGAACGCGCCAGCGAGTCGGCCTGACCAGGACTCACACCGTCCCGGGTCGCCGCCTCGGCAGCATCAGCGCGGGAATCATCGCCAGCGCGATCATGACCGGGGCGATCCAATAGGTGTGCTGGAAGGCCTCGGCCAGCGCCGGGGCCAGGTCGGTGCGCTGCGCGGGATCCATGCCGTGCAGGGCCTGGAGCCCGCCGGTCACCGGGAGCAGGGCTCCCAGCGTCACCGAGCTCACCGCGGTGCCGACCGCCATGGCGGTGGTGCTGATCATGTTCAGCACCGTCGACCCGGCCGGTTGCTGCTCCCGGCTCAGCGGCCGGGTCGCGGTGGTGATCACCGGCATCATGGTGCCGCCGCCACCGGCACCCATCAGCAGCATGGTCAGGCCCAGCGCCCAGTACGGCGCGTCCGCGCCGAGCTGGAGCACGAACAGCACGAAACCGGTGAGCGCCACCGTGATCGACACCGGTAGGTAGCGGCCGGGCGGAATCCGGTCGATCAACCGGCCGGCGACCTGCATGGTCGCGCCCGACGCCAGCGCGAACGGAATACCGAGAGCGCCTGCCACCAGGGCGGATTCACCGCGTACCACCTGGAAGTACAACGGCAGCAACAGCATCGAGCCGAAGTAGCCGCTCGCGAACAGCGCGAGCAAGGCCGCGGAGATCCCGGTCGTACGGTTGCCGAGAACCCGCAGATCCAGCAGCGGAACAGGAATGCTCAGCGAGCGCAGCACGAAGGCGACGATGAGCCCAGCGCCCGCCAGCAACGGCACCAGCACCGACGCCGAGGCGAAGCCGGCGCTCTCCCCCGCCGCGGTCACGCCGTAGATCACCAGCGCCAGGCCCGGCGACATCAGCAGCAGACCCACCACGTCGAGCGGACGCGGCGGCTCCGGCGCGTCGTCGGGCACCACCCTGGCCGCCAGCACCAGCACCAGCGCGCCCAGCGGCAGGTTCAGGAAGAACATCCAGCGCCAGGACACCTCGTCGATGAGATAGCCGCCGATCACCGGCCCCAGCAGCGGGCCGACCAGGATTGCCAGGCCAAGGGTGCTCATCAAGCGTCCCAGCCGCTCCGGCCCGGCCGCGCGCAGCAGGATGGTCATCGCGACCGGCATCAGCAGGCCGCCGCTCGCGCCCTGCACCACCCGGAAGGCGATGAGCGACTCGATGTTCCAGGCCAGCCCGGCCAGTACCGAGCCGAAGGCGAAGGCGGTGATCGCCGTCAGATACAGCCGTTTGGCGCCGAAGCGGCCGACCAGCCAGGCCGAGGTCGGCACCACGGCGCCGAGGGCGAGCGAGTAGCCGGTGGCCACCCACTGGATCGTGCTCAGTCCCGCGTCGAATTCGACGGAGAGTTTGTTGATGGCGACATTGACGATCGTCTGATCGAGCGTCGCCATGATCATGCCGACCACCAGCACCAGCGCGATGCGCATCGGATCGCGGGTGGCGGGGGCGGTCGTGGTCCGGGTCAGCACGGCGATCACTTCCCGTACGGGCGGACGGCGCGGGCGGTGCGCAGGGCTTCGCCCCACCAGGTCAGCTGGTCGAGCAGGACCGCGGCGGCGGCTTCGGCGGCGTCCGGGTCGGCCAGCGCGCCGGCGTCGTCGAATCTGCCCCACGGATGGGGGAGGGCGACCGAGTCCCGGACGGTGACCGCGTGCAGTTCGGCGAAGACCGGGCGCAGGTGTTCCACGGCCCGCAGGCCACCGGATATGCCCCCGTAGGAGACAAAGCCGACCGGTTTGGCCTGCCATTCGATGTGGTGGGTGTCGATCAGGTTCTTGAGGGTGCCCGGGTAGCTGTGGTTGTACTCGGGCGTCACCACGACGAAGGCGTCGGCGCGGGCGAGCTTGTCGGTGGCCTCGGCCAGGGACGGGTGTTCGGCGGCGGCGCCGAAGGCTGCGGGCAGTTCGACCTGCCCGGCGTCGACCACGTCGACGTCGATCGTGTCGCGCAGCGACGCCTGCCGGACGAACCAGTCGGCGACGGTGGGACCGAAGCGTCCCTCCCTGGTGCTGCCGATGACGACGACGACCCGCAGCGGGCGAATCGCGGTGCGGGCGTGCTCAACCGTGGCACTCATGTGGTTCCTCCAGCTCGGTGGCGGCCGCTCGGCCGCCGCTGCGCACAACGGTGCTACCTCAACCTTTCTTCAGGTCAAGCGGAAGCAATTCACCCCTTGACCGGAATACCCCCAGTGGGTATATAGTTGCATCTATACGCAGATAAGCGACGATGCATGACCCAGGAGGGCCGACCATCATGACCACCTCACTGTTCGCCCACCGGGACTATCGCCTGCTGTTCACCGCGCAGGTCGCCGCCCTGTTCGGCACCGGTCTCACCACCGTCGCCCTCGGCCTGCTCGCCTACGAGCTGGCCGGCGGGAACGCCGCGATCGTGCTCGGCACCGCGCTGACGCTGAAGATGGTCGCCTACGTCACCGTCGCCCCGATCGCGGGCGCTTACGCGGGCCTGCTGCCCCGCAGGCAATTCCTGATGGCGCTCAACGGCATTCGCGGCGCGATCGTGCTCGCCTTGCCGTTCGTCGACCAGATCTGGCAGATCTACGTGCTGATCACCCTGCTGCAAATCGCGTCGGCCGCCTATACCCCCACCTACCAGGCCGTTCTACCGGACATCCTGCCCGACGAACGGAACTACACGCAGGCATTGTCGGCCGCCCAGCTGGCCGCGACCATGGAAACCCTGCTCAGCCCGATGCTGGCGGCCCTGGCGTTGAGCCTGATCAGCTTCCACTGGCTCTTCGTCGGCACCGGTATCGGCTTCGCGGTCTCGGTCGCCCTGGTCATGGCGGCGCGCATCCCGAACGCGGTCGTTGGCGACGGCGCGATCGGCAGGCGCCTCGCCGCGGGCCTGCGCCTGTTCGCGGCCACCCCGCGGCTGCGCGGACTGCTCGGGCTGAACCTGGTGGTCGCGGCGGCGGGCTCGGTGGTCATGGTCAACACCGTGAACTACGCCCGCGACGTGCTCGGCGGCGACCAGTCCGGCGTCGCGCTGCTGCTGGCGGCCAACGGCTTCGGCACGATGCTCGTCGCCCTGACGCTGCCCAAGATTCTGGACCGGCGCGGCGAACGTCCGGTGATGCTCACCGGCGCGGCCGTCCTCGTCACCGGTCTGGCCGCCGCGATCACCCTGTCGACCGCGAGCATCGGCGACTGGAGCTGGGCCGCCGCCCTGGCCACCTGGGCGATCATCGGCGCCGGCACCGGCCTTGTCCTCACCCCCACCGGTCGCGTCCTACGCCGCTCGGCCCGCGCCGAGGACCGCCCCGCCCTCTTCGCCGCCCAGTTCTCGCTGTCGCACCTGGCCTGGCTGATCACCTACCCGATTACCGGCTGGCTGGCCACCACGGCCGGGTTCACCACCACCTGGGTCACCCTGGCCGTCATCGCCGCCCTCGGCGTCGCCGCGGCGGTCCGCCTGTGGCCCCGCCAGGATCCCACCGAGATCACCCACATCCACGAGATCGGCACCGTCGACCCGGCGATCCTCACCGATGCGATCCAGGTAGGCCCCCGCCACTACCAGCACACCCACTCCTACGTCATCGACCGAAACCACCCCCGCTGGCCCAGCCGAACCCCGGCCCTGGTCTGAGCACCGGCAGATCAGCCCGCGAAGCGCGCACCCCGCACACATTCAGCGTGCGGGGTGCGTCGGCATCCGGACGATGGCCTGTTTCGAAGCCCGCCGACGAGATGGTGAACATTCGGCGCGGTGGCCGACGGGATCGCCCTAGCGTGGCCCAGCGGCCGATCCGCCCGGCGTGGAACCGGCGGGCAGCGCGGACATGGACTGCCAGGTCGGCCAATCGATGGCCCAGTCGTAGATGTCGCCGTCGGCCTGGGAGAGCTCGATGGAGGTGCCGGTGACCTCGACCGGGTCGCCGTAGCGGGCGGTCGGGAAGTAGGCCTGGGCATCGGCGGGCGAGAGGTTGATGCAGCCGTTGGTGACGTTGGAGGAGCCCTGGGCGGACAGGGATTCCGGGTTGGCGTGGATGAATTCGCCGTTGTTGGAGATGCGCACGGCCCAGCGCTCGCGAACATTGGTGTAGTACGGCGGATTCGACATCATGAAGTCCTCGTACTTCTCGGTGACCACGTGGGTGCCCGAGCGGGTGACATTGCGCGGCTCGTTGCCCTCGCCGTAGGAGACGGCGAAGTCGAAGACGGTGACGCCGTCGCGGACCACCTGCATGCGGTGGCTCGGGGCATTGGCGATCACGATCTGGCTGCGGCCGACGGTGAAGTCGGAGGTGAGGTCCGCGTCACCGTAGGCACCGCCGCCGAAGTCGACGCCGTAGAGCTTGGCCGCCACGTGCACGGTCGTGCCGGGGGTCCAGTAGTTCCTTGGCCGCCAGTGCACCCGGGAACCGCCGTCGTCGGGCAGCCAGGCCCACGAGCCCTCGGTGCCCGGATCGGTGGTGACGGTGAGCGCCTTCTCCACGGCCGCCTTGTTCGTCACCGGCCCGGTGAACTTCAGGATGATCGGGGCGGCGATCCCGACCTCCTGGCCGTCGCCGATATTGATCGTCGCCGGGATCGTCGAGGTGGGGCTGACGGTGGTGAAGGTGCCGTCGATCGGGACCGGCTTGTCGTCGGTGCCGATCGCGGTGCCGGTCCAGGTGTAGGTGGCGTTGTAGCCGAGCGGCTCGGTGATCTGGTACGTCGCGCGATCGGGGGTGAGCCTGCCCTCGACCTGCTTGCCGTTGGCATTGGTGAGCGCGATCTGGTCGATCCGGCCGTCGGAGACGGTGACCGATACGGGCGCGACGGGGTCGACGTCGGTCGCTCCGGCCGACGGCGTGACGGCGACCTGCGCGACCGGTCCCGCCGCCGCGTCGCCGCCGGGGCGGTCGATCGCGCATCCGGTCAGCACGACGAGCACGGCCAGCAAGATCACCGCAACCAGCGACCGGCCGCGTCGAACGCCCATGCCACGGCCATCGGCGACCCTTGTGCCGCGCACACGCTGAACTGCCGTCCCGTGCGCACGCAACGAGGCGGTTACCGAGGGTTTGCTCACGGCATCGAATGTACGCCGAGCTACCGACCTGCCCGGCTCACAGGGTGAGGCCGACCGGCACCGGCTCCGGTTCCAGCGTCACCCCGAAACGTTCCTGGACGCCCGCGCGCACCGTGCGGGCCAGCTCGACGATGTCCGCCGCGCTCGCGGTGCCGCGGTTGGTCAGCGCGAGCGTGTGCTTGGTCGACAACCGCGCCGCGGCCTGCTCACCGGGGAAACCCTTGGCGAACCCGGCCCGCTCGATCAGCCAGCCCGCCGAGAGCTTCGTGCCGTCGGGCGCGGGGTAGGTCGGCACCGGCACGTCGCCGAGGTGCGCGGTGATCGCCGCGAGCACCTGCGGCAGCCGGTCCGCGCCGACGACGGGATTGGTGAAGAACGAGCCGGCGCTCCAGGTGTCGTGATCGGCCGGATCGAGGACCATGCCCTTGCCGGCCCGCAGCCGCAGTACTTCCGCACGCACGTCGGCGGCCGGGCGGGTCTCGCCGTCGCCCGCGCGCAGAACCTTGGCCAGCTCGCCGTAGCGCAGCGGCGCGCTCATGCCCGACGGATCGAGCGCGAACTCGACCGCGAGCACCACCGCGTCGTCGCTGTGCTTGAGCACGCTGGTCCGGTACCCGAAGCCGAGCGCGGCAGGCTCGACCCAGCGCACCTCGCCGGTCTCGCGGTCGAGCAGCCGCACCCGCCGCAGCAGCGTGGCCACCTCGACGCCGTACGCGCCGACGTTCTGCACCGGCGTCGCACCGGCCGAGCCGGGGATACCGGACAGGCATTCCAGCCCGCCAAGACCGGCCGCGACGGTCGCCGCGACGACCTCGTCCCAGTTGGCGCCCGCCTCGGCGACGACGCTGTCGACACCGATCCGCACTCCGGTGTTCCCCACCCGGACCACGACACCGTCGAAGCCGGCGTCGTCGATGAGCAGGTTCGATCCACCGGCGAGCAGCAACACCCGGACACCGGCCGCGTCCAGCGCCCGTACCGTGGCGATCAGCGCGTCGGTGGTGCCGCATTCGGCGACCAGCGCGGGCCCACCGACCCGCAAGGTCGTCAGTTCGGACAACCGCACCGATTCGCGCACCACCGCGCCGGTATCGGCGAGGAGGTCACGCACCTGCGCCGCGCTTCCGGTGGATTCCTTGTTGATCGCCGCGTTCACATGCCGATCATGGACCACATCGCGGCCGCAGGTCCATTCCCCCGCTCACCGGCACCGGTGAGTCGCCGATCCCGCGCCCTAGCAGGGCGAGCACCGATGGACACCCGGTAGCGTGTCGCGCATGGCTACACCTCTGGCGTTCACGGCTCGCTACACCTATTCGGTCGAGGCCGTGCGCGCGGCGTTCTCCGACGAGCAGTATTGGAAGGCTCGTCTCGAAGAGGTCGGCGGCCCCGGCGCCCGGCTCGATTCCTACTCCAGCGACGGCACCACGGTCAGGGCTCAGCTGGTCCAGTCCATCCCCGCCGACCAGCTCCCGCCCGCCATCACCGCGGTTCGCCCCGGTGACCTGGTGATTCCCCGCACCGAGACCTACAGCGGCACCACCGGCACCGTCGAGGCCCACGTGGACGGCGCACCGGCCAAGGTGAACGCCACCGTCACCCTCACCGCCGACGGCTCCGGCTCGACCGCCACCGTCAACGGCACCATCGAGGTGAAGATCCCGCTGTTCGGCAGCAAGATCGAGGCCGCGATCTCCGAGCACCTGCTCGAGCTCCTCGGCAACGAGGCCACCTTCACCGAACAGTGGCTCGCCACCCACTGACGTGCGGAGGTCCGGGGCGCCGGACTCGAGCGCCCCGGTAACGTGTCCGCTCATGGCACGTCGACTTGACTACTCCGCCCGCTACCCGCTGCACACCACCGAAGAGCTCTACGCGGCGCTGCAGAGCAGGGATTACTGGGAAGCGCGCGTCGCCGAGATGCGGAAGTACTCCCCGCACAACGAGGTGATCAGCCACGAGGTGAGCGACTCCGGCATCGATGTGGTGCTCGCCCACACGCTGCCGCGCGAGATGCTCCCCGAGATCGCCCAGACGGTGATGCGCAAGGACATGGTCATCACCCGCAAGGAGAGCTGGGGCCCGTTCGCCCACGACGAGACCGAGGGCACCTTCTCCGCCTCCATCCCCGCCGGACCGGGCAGCCTCAACGGCACCATCCGCCTGTTCCCCACCGAGACCGGCGCCACCATGCGTTTCTCCCCCACCGCCAAGGTGTTCATCCCGATGGTCGGCCCGCGCCTGGAACAGCTGATGCTGGTGAACCTGGTCGACCTGTTCCGGGCCGAGCAGGAGGAGACCTCGCGCTGGCTCGCCGAGGACGCGAAGAAGACGGTCTGACGATCAAGGGACTCGCACCGGTCGGCACGATCACCCGCGGCACGACCGGCGTCAACCGCCTGCGCCGCAGCGACCGCTGGCTGGTGCACGACGACCTGGTGACCGCGCGCCTGCGCACGGCCGCCGACCCGCTGGTGGTCGACCTCGGCTACGGCGCCGCGCCATGGACGACCTTCGAGCTGGCCGCCCGCCTGCGCACCGTCCGCCCCGACCTCCAGGTGGTCGGGCTCGAGATCGATCCGGCCCGGGTCGTCGATGGCCGCGACGGCGTGCGTTTCGCCCGCGGCGGTTTCGAACTGGCCGGTCTGAACCCGGTGCTGGTCCGCGCGTTCAACGTGCTGCGCCAATATCCCGAGGAAGCGGTCCCCGACGCCTGGGCCCGCATCCAGTCGAACCTCGCGCCCGGCGGCCTGCTGGTCGACGGCACCTGCGACGAGCTCGGCCGCCGGTCCGCCTGGGTACTGCTCGACCGGCACCGCCCGCTGTCGCTGACCCTGGCCTGGGACCCCTTCACCGTGGAGCGCCCGTCCGATATCGCCGAGCGACTGCCGAAAGTACTGATCCACCGCAACATTCCGGGCGAACGCGTGCACGCCTTGCTGACGGCGGCCGATCGCGCGTGGGACAGATCGGCGGCGCTGGCGCCGTTCGGTCCGCGTATCCGCTGGCGTGGCGCGGCGGAACTGCTGCGCGCCGACGGCTTTCCGGTGCGCGCCTATCGCCGCCGGATGCGTGACTGCGTGCTGTCGGTGCCGTGGCGGACGGTCGCGCCGAACGGCTGGTCAGACGCCGGTTAACGCCCGCCGGACCCGCGCGGCCGCCCTGGGCGCGAGTTGCTGTCCGCCCCACCAGATCTCGTCGGTGTCGCACCGATGGATGGCGATCGCGTCGGCCACCACCTCGTCCAGCGCCGACTGCGAGATCTCGGTCTCGGCCAGATCGAGCACGGTGCGCACGGGCGTGGTCACCAGGAACGGACCGGCCGACTCGACATCGGGACCACCCAGCTTGCGCCGGGTCAGCACCAGCCGCGGCGTCACCGGTGGCCTGCCCGCCGACACCGACAGATGCAGGAACCGCGGCTGCAATCTGCCGATCCCGTGCAGCTCCGCCGCGCTCTGATACGACACCGCCGCCGCCCCGTCGAACCAGGCAGCCCACATCGCGTACTCGTCGAGCGGACCGGCCCGCCACTGCGCCAGCCGCATCATCCCGACCCCGGCCCTGGTCACCGTCCCGTCGCCGAGCGCGGCCCTGACCTGCAGCTCACAGCCGGTCCGCAGCACCTGCCGGGTCGTGAAGAAGCCCGCGTGGCGGCCCGCGAGCCGCCGCAGCACCCGCCACCGATGGTCCGCCGTCCCCTGCACCCGGCGCGCACCCTCGCCAGTCATGGGTTTCAGGCTACGCCGCCGAAAGTGCGCCAGCTCACACTTTGCTACGAAGGCTTTCACCGCGTCCTCAGAGCGGACACAGAAAGTTCGGGAAGAATTCGATCCCATGAGCACGCAGACACCCCAACGCCCGAAGGTCGGTCGGCGCCCGCTGGTGATCGCCTTGGTCGTGGTCGCCGTGCTACTCGTCGCGGCGATCGCGGGCACCGAAGCCTATGCCCGCCACCAGATCTCGCGCTGCATCAGCAGTTCGTTCGAGCAGGAGATGGGCTCGAGCATCGACGTGAGCTTCGGCCCGAAGCCGATGCTGATCACCTACCTCGACGGCAAGGTCGGCTCGGTGACCATCGACAGCGAGGACAACAAGTTCGGTCCGGCGGTCGGCATGGTGGTGCACGCGACGTTCGAGGACATCGAACTGGTCGACCGGGGCCGCGGCGGCGGCACCATCGGCAGCTCGTCGGCCGAGGTGACCTGGAACAACGACGGCATCGCGCAGACGCTGGGCGGCATGGTCAGCGGCGTGCGGTCCTCGGCGAGCACCGGCCTGATCACCCTCGACGTGCTCGGCGGCCTGGCCCAACTGGAGGTGCAGCCGATGGTGCGCAACGGCAATGTCGAGGTGGAGACGAAGTCCGCGCAGCTGCTCGGCATCGGCCTGCCCACCGATCTGGTGCAGGGCATCGTCGAGGTGTTCACCCAGAGCTTGCAGAGCTACCCGCTGGGTCTGCGCGCGCAGGAAGTGAAGGTCACCGATGACGGTGTGGTCGTTCAGCTTTCGGGCGGCAAGACCCAGCTCGAGACTGCCCCCAACGATCAGCAGGCCGAGTTCACCTGCTGAGCTACTCGGCGAACCCGTCCAGCACGGCGGCCGACTTCGACAGCCCGAGCCGTGTCGCACCGGCCGCGATCATCGCCGCCGCGTCCTCGGCGGTGCGGATGCCGCCGCTGGCCTTGACCCCGAGTCGCCCGCCGACGGTCTCGGCCATCAACCGCACCGCGTGCGAGCTCGCCCCGCCCGCCGGATGGAACCCGGTGGAGGTCTTCACGAAGTCGGCGCCACCCTGTTCGGCGGCCCGGCACGCGCCGACGATCGCCTCGTCGGTCAGCGCGGCCGACTCGATGATCACCTTGAGCACGACGCCCCGATCCGTCGTCGCCTCGCGCACCGTGATGACATCGGACAGCACCGCGTTGAAGTCACCGGCCAGCGCGGCGCCCACGTCGATCACCATGTCGATCTCGGCGGCGCCCTGGTCCACCGCCAGCCGCGCCTCGGCGCCCTTGACCAGCGAGTGATGCTTCCCGGACGGGAACCCGGCCACGGTCGCGACGACCAGCCCCGGCGCCCGCAACGGCAGCATCGACGGCGACACACAGATCGCGTACACCCCGAGCTTGCGCGCCTCGGCGATCAGCGCCTCGACCTCGGCGGGAGTGGCCTCCGGTGCCAGCAGGGTGTGATCGATCATGGCGGCCACATCGGCCCGGGTCAGCGGCGTCGAGACGGTCATGCTCCCGAGCATGACACACGACCAGTCCAGCGCCCTTGCACAGCCGGTCCGGGAAACAGCGTTGCGCGCTCGTACCCATATCCGGGAGACTTAATCCAGCCGCCACAGACACGGAGACGATTGTGCTGATCCGTCGCGAGACCCCTGCGGATGCCGCGGCGATCGCCGCCATCCATAAAGCCGCCTTCGCTCCGCACTACGCGGAGGACCCGTCGATCACCGAACCTCCCGAGGTCGCGCTGGTCGACACGCTACGCACCGACGAGTCGTGGATGCCGACGCTGTCGCTGGTCGCGCTCGAGTACGACACCGTCGTCGGGCACATCTGCCTCACCAGGGCGGGCATCGGCCCGTTCCCGGTGCTGGCACTCGGCCCACTCGGCGTCGACCCCGATCATCAGAAGACCGGCGTCGGCTCGGCCCTGATGCACGCGGCGCTCGGCGCGGCGGACGCGCTGGACGAGTCGGTCGTCGGCCTGGTCGGCAATCCCGAGTACTACACCCGCTTCGGCTTCGTCCCCGGCGCCCGGCTCGGCGTCGTGCCGGACCAGGCGGACTGGGCCGAGTACTTCCAGGTGCGGCCGCTGACGGCCTACGATCCGGCGGTCACCGGCGAATTCCGCTACCCGGCCCCGTTCTACGAGCTCTGACGTTCTTACTCGAAGACGACCGTGCGGCGGCCGTGCACGAGCACCCGGCCTTCCAGGTGCCAGCGCAGCCCGCGCGCCAGCACGACCCGCTCGATATCGCGGCCCTGACGCACCATGTCGCGAACGTCGTCGGCGTGGTCGACCCGGATGACGTCCTGTTCGATGATCGGGCCCGCGTCCAGCTCGGCGGTGACGTAGTGGCAGGTCGCGCCGATCAGCTTCACGCCGCGGTCATAGGCCTGGTGATACGGCCGCGCGCCGACGAACGAGGGCAGGAAGCTGTGGTGGATGTTGATCGCCCGGCCCGCCCAGTGCTCGCACAGTTCGGCGGGCAGCACCTGCATGAAGCGGGCCAGCACCACCGCGTGCGGGTCGTGGGCGTCGACGAGGTCGCGCACCTGCTGAAAGGCGGGCCCGCGCTCGGCGGGGTCCTTCGGGAACGGCACGTGGTGGAACTTCACGCCGTGCGCCTCGGTCATCCCGGCCAGGTCGGGGTGATTGCCGATGACGGCCTCGATGGTCGCGGGCAGTTCACCCGCCTGCGCCCGGCCGAGCAGGTCATGCAGGCAGTGCCAGTCCTTGCTGACCAGCAGCACCGCCCTGCGCGGCGCGCCGGAGTCGTGCAGCTGCCAGTCGGTCTCGGGACCGAACTCGGCCGCGACCTCGGCGAAGCGGGTGCGCAGTTCGTCGATGCCGAACGGCACCGTCGAGGCCTTGACCGCCTGCCGGGTGAAGAACCAGCCGATGTCACCGTCGGAGTGGTAGCCGGCCTCCACGATCGAGCCGCCGAATTCGGCGATGAACGAGGAGATCCGGGCGATGATGCCCGGCCGGTCCGGGCAGCCAAGGGTCAGCACGAACCGGCGGTCATCCGAGGTCACGGGGGCAGGGCTCATCCGCCCATCCTCGCAGGCGCTCAGGCCAGCGCGCGCACAGGCTCGCGGACGGCGGCGAGCACTTCGCGCAGTTCGGCGTTGAACAGGTCGTAGCGCTCGACATTGCCCAGATGCCCGGTCGGCTGGACCTTGAACTTGGCCAGGGTGCCCGCCTTGCGCAGCAGTTCGGCGAGGCGTTCGGCGTGCACGACCGGGGTCATATCGTCGCGGTCGCCGGCCAGCACGGTGGTCGGCACACAGAAATTGCTCGCTGCGTCGCCGAGGTGCAGCCCGGCCAGCAGCAGGCCGTAGCGGGAGCGGGTCATCATCGGACAGCCGCGCACCACCGACAGCGCGTAGCTCAGCTTCTCCGGCGTGGTGTCCAGCGTCATCACCTGGCGGGCGAAGATCCAGCGCACGGGCGCGATCGGCGGGAAGACGACCGGTGTGCCGAGGATGAGCTTGCCGAGCCAGTCCGGGGTCGGCATCGCACGGCCGCGCAGCAGGCGCAGCGGCTTGTTCAGGCCGGGGACCATGGTCGAGACCTCGACCAGCGAGTGCGCGCCGGTGTTGGTGAGCACCACGGCCTCGGCCTGTTCGGCGACCCGTTCGGGGTAGCGGCCCGCCCAGGCGATGAGCGTCATCCCGCCCATGCTGTGGCCGACCAGGACCGCGCGCTGACCGGGCAGCAGGGCCGCGTCGAGCACATCGCACAGGTCGTCGGCGAGCAGGTCGGTGCTGGGGCGGGCGTAGCCGTTGGTCGACTCGCCGTGGCCGCGCTGGTCGTAGGCGATCACGCGGTACTCGCCGGCGAAGGCGTTGATCTGGGCGTTCCAGTATTCGATGGAACAGGTCCAGCCGTGCGCGAACACGATGACGGGCGCGTCGACCGGGCCGTAGGCGTGGACCCGCAGGCGGGCGCCGTCTGCGGTGACCACCGGGATCACCTCGTGCGGGACGGTCGGCGGATCGAAGGCCGCGAGCCCGTGGGTCCGCGTCCTGAGATCGGCCCGGTGGGCCGCCAGGGTGGTCTTGACCACGAGGGACGCGGAATCGACCAGGTTCAGCAGAGCCGTCGGCAGCTTTGCACGCATCGGCACACTCCTTTGTGTTACTGCCAGATACAGTAACACCGTGTACCACTGAACCGCGAGAGGTGCGCGGCGTTATTTCGCCGCGGCGGGTTACCAGCGCGGCCCGCGCTGCACCTCGTCGATCTTCGGGCGCACGTCGGCGAGGTAGACACCGGTCGCGATGATGGCGATGAACGACGTGAGCATGCCGAAGCCCGCGACGCCGAGCAGCAGGAAGACCATCGCGCCGGCGAGAATCGCCAGCCAGATGGGTTTGGTCATCTTGTCGACGGCCGTGAAGGCCTCGGCGCGCTGGCGCACGGCGTGGATGAGCGCGAAGACCGTCGCGCCGAATGCCACCACCCACAGGACCAGCAGGATCAGCGACGTCACACCGTTTACCAGGTTCACACCCCCATCATACGAACAGCGGCCCCGCGCATCATCGGATGCGCGGGGCCGCTGTCGGCGGTGCTACGTCAGCCTTACTCGGCCTTCTTCGGCGCTGGATCGAATGCCGGGCCCGGAAGGCAGACCTTTATTCGGCCTTCTTCGGCGCTGCCTTCTTGGCGGGCGCCTTCTTGGCCGGGGCGGCCTTCTTGGCGGCGGGCGCCTTGGCGGCCGGAGCCTCGGCCGGGGCGGGCTCGGTGCTCACGGCGACGACCTCGGCATCGACAACCTCGTCGGCGACCTTCTCGGCCTCGGCCTTGCCACGGCCCAGCAGGTCGGTGACCTTGGCGAGGGCGTCCTCGGCACGCGCGGAGGCATCCTTGTACAGGTTCTCGACGCGACCGATCTGCTCGTCGACGGCCTGGTTGGCGCGCAGCCGGTCGACGGTCTCCTCACCGCGGACGGCGAGGTCGGCGTAGATGTCGAGCGCCTGGCGGTAGTACTGCTCGGCCAGCTTGCGCAGCTCCTCCGAGGTGAACTTCTCGCGCAGCTCGGCGAGGTCCTCCGGCAGCTCCGACGGCAGGCCGGCGATGCGCTCGCGCAGGGTGTCGAACTGGGCCTGCACGTCGGCGGGGACGTTGGCGATGCGCTCACGGGCCTCGTCGACGCGGGCCTTGGCATCGGTGGCGACGACGCGCTCGCGGACGTCGGCGACGACCTCGTTCACGGCGGTGTAGATGGCGTCACCGGCACCGACGGTGGCGAACAGCGGCTTGGTCACGGTAGCGGTCTTCTCGGTCATCAGTCTTCGCTCTCCTGGCGTGGCGGAGTGTCAATTGTCGTGAACGAAACGTCGCTGTCCCGTTCGATCCCCCCTGAGCCGGCTTCTTCCCCGTTTTCCCGGCGAAACGACTCATAGATTTCCAGCAACACCTGTTTCTGCCGCTCGGTCACCGAAGTGTCCGCTAGCAGGGCGTCCCGGACCGGGCTGTGCGGACGCTGTTCGAGATATCCGGCCCGCACATACAACACCTCCGAGGAAACGCGCAGCGCCTTGGCGATCTGCGCGAGTACTTCGGCGGAGGGGTTACGCAATCCGCGTTCGATCTGGCTCAGGTACGGATTGCTCACCCCCGCCAGCGCGGCGAGTTGACGTAAGGACACCTGCGCAGCTTCGCGCTGGGACCTGATGAACCCTCCGATGTCTTGTGCCGCGTGCGCTACACGTCCCTCGGGCTGGTCTGCCATCACTCACCTTCTGGCGGTTGTACGGTCAATACTAAATCAGGGTGCTAGCTATTGCAAGCACTTCTGTTAGCACAGGGTCGGCTAACGGCCGGGCTCAGTGGAACAGCAGCTGCGAGATCGTGTAGATGGCCAGGCCCGCGAGCGAACCGACGACCGTGCCGTTGATCCTGATGAACTGCAGATCCCGGCCGACCTGCAGCTCGATCTTCCGGCTCGCCTCGTCCGCGTCCCAGCGGGCGACGGTGTCGGTTACCAGGGTAGAGATCTCGGCCGAGTAGTTACCGACCAGATAGCGCGCGCCGCGGTCGATCCAGCCGTCCACCTTGCCGCGCGTGGCCGGGTCGTCGCGCAAGCGCTCACCGAGCTGCTGCACATTCTCGGCCACCTTGCGGCGCAGGGTGGAATCGGGGTCCTCGGCCGACTCGAGAATCAACCGCTTGGCCGCGCGCCACGTCGCCTCGGCCATTCCGGTGATCTGCTCGCGGCCCATGATCTCGGCCTTGACCTTCTCGGCCTTGGCGATCATCGCCTCGTCGTGCTGGAGATCGTCGGCGAAATCCTGCAGAAAACGATCGGCGGCCTGACGCAGTTCGTGATCGGGATTCGAGCGCACCTTCCAGGTGAATTCGACCAATTCCCGATAGATTCGCTCGGAAAGCAACGTGTTGACGAATTTCGGCGCCCATTGCGGCGCGTCCCGCATGACAATGCGATCGATCGTCTCCTGCGAACCGAGCGCCCATTGATGCGCGCGTTCGGCCAGCAGATCGATCAGCGGCAGCTGCCGATTGTCGGCGATCAATTCCGAGAGCACCCGCCCGATCGGCGGACCCCACAGCGGTTCGGCGATCCGCTTGACGATGGTGTTGTCGATGATCTGCTCGACGTCCTCGTCGCGCAGCACGCCGACCACCGCGGTCAGGATCGTCGAGCTCTCCTGCGCGACCCGGGCCGCGTGGCCGGGATCGGCCATCCACCGGCCGACCCGCAGCGAGATCTGCGCGGAGTCCAGCCGCGCCGACACCACATCGGGAGCGAGGAAGTTCGTGCCGACGAAGGCGCCGAGGCTCTCGCCGAGCTGGTCCTTCTTCTTGCGGATGATCGCGGTGTGCGGGATGGGCAGGCCGAGCGGATGCTTGAACAGCGCGGTGACCGCGAACCAGTCGGCGAGCGCGCCGACCATGCCCGCCTCGGAGGCGGCGCGCACATAGCCGACCCACTCGCCGCCGCCGCCGCGCGATTCGAGCCAGCGGCACAGCAGGTACACCACGCTGGCCACCAGCAGGAATCCGGTGGCCAGTGCTTTCATCTTGAAGAGGTCACGTCGTTTACCAGCCTCGTCGGTCATGACCGCGAAACCCGCGGGTTGCGCAGCGGGTTCGGTGCGCGGCGCGAGAACCGCCGTATTGCCGGGAGCTTTCTCCATAGCCCCCATTCTGCTGTGCGCGCCGTAACGGCGCCGCCGTGAACCCCGCCGCGTCGCCCGCGACACACCAAACCAGCCGGTTTTCCGTACGCGCGGGTAAACACCTGGGTGTGGTAAATGCCGCAACGTCGGCCAAACGAGCGCCACCCCACACCGGCGCGCCTAAGCTGTACAACGAGACACGCCACATCGACCACAAGGGGGCTGTTCTGTCCACCGAAGACCTTGTCGAGATCGGCGAGCAGACCGGGCGCGCGACCGTGCGCGGCGGGGGTCCTGTCGACGGCCGCAAACGGCGGTGGCGGCAGCACAAGATCGACCGGCGCGAAGAGCTGGTCGACGGCACACTCAATGCCATCCGCGCGCGCGGCAGCCAGGCGGGCATGGACGAGATCGCCACCGAGATCGGCGTGTCCAAGACCGTCCTGTACCGCTACTTCGCCGACAAGAACGACTTGGTGCACGCCACCATGCAGCGGTTCATCGAGACCACGCTGCTGCCCCGCGTGTACGGCGCGATCAGCCTCGACGCCGACGAGTACCAGCTGGTGCGCGCCGCGATGACCGAGTACGTCGGCACCGTCGACGACGACCCCGAGGTCTACCGGTTCATCATGAGCAACTCCGCGGGCGACAAGTCCTCGCTCGCCGAGTTCGAACGGCTCTTCGCCGAGGTGGTCACGGCCGTGCTTGTCGACCGGGCAGGCGCCAAGGGCGTGCGCACCGACGGCGCGCTGTTGTGGTCGTACGTGCTGGTCGGCGGCATCCAGCTGGCCACGCACTGGTGGACGACCACCGACAAGGCCATGCCACGCCAGGACGTCATCGACTACCTGACGATGATGGCGTGGTCGGCGATCGAGGGCGTCGCCAGGGCGGGCGGTTCGCCCGAGATCTTCACCGCACAGACCCACGAGCTGCCCGAGATCCCCGCACAGCCTTCCTGAACTGGGGTTTCCTCACTATCGCCGGAGCCGGGCTCGACATCGCGGCGCGGTTGGTTACGCTGAACCGAGCGGGGCGCTGTGGCTTGCGTCACCGCCGGCGGTCGTGTGACGCTACGCGTCTACGGCCGCCCTGCGCGTCGGCACCAATGGAGGTACCTCGATGGCGAAGAACGTGCCGACATCCCGGCTTGCCCGCGGGACGAAACTGGGGGCGGTAGCGGCGAGCTCGGTCATCCGTTCGAAGAAGACCAGACTCTCCATGCGCGGACGGTCCGAGGCCGTGCGCGCCAAGATGGCCGAGGAGTCGATGATCCGCACCACCGAGCAGGTGGTCATGGTGCTCGGCACCATGAAGGGCGTGGCGATGAAGCTGGGCCAGATGATGTCGGTGCTCGACCTGGACCTGGTGCCGCCGGACCATCGCGACCGGTTCCAGCAGCGGCTCGCCGTGCTGCGCAATGCCGCACCGACGGTGTCGTTCGAGGCCATGCGCGCGGTGATCGAGGAGGATTTCGGTCGCCCGCTGGCCGAGGCGTTCGCCGAATTCGACCCGGAGCCGATCGCGGCAGCCTCGATCGGCCAGGTCTACCGGGCCACGCTGCACGACGGCAGGGCCGTCGCGGTGAAGGTCCAGTACCCCGGCGTCGACATCGCGGTGCGCGCCGACCTGAAGAACCTCACCATGTTCCGCCGGGTGCTGGCCTCGGCGATGCCGTGGATCACCCCGGCCGTGCTCGACGAGCTGAAGCTGAACATGGAGGCCGAACTCGACTACGTCGCCGAGGCCGCGACCCAGACCGAGATCGCGCACCTCTACCGGGATCACCCGTACATCGTGGTGCCCGCCGCGGTGCAGGAGCTCTCGACCACCCGGGTGCTGGTCAGCGAGTTCATCGAGGGCACCGGGTTCGACGAGATCCGCAACCTTCCCGACGCCCAGCGCGACCGGGTCGGCGAGATCATCTACCGCTTCTACGTCGGCTCACTGTTCACCTTCAACGAGTTCTGCGGCGATCCGCACCCTGGCAATGTGCTGCTCGCCCGCGACGGCCGGGTGGCCTTCCTCGACTTCGGCCTGTTCAACCGCATGGACCCCAAGCTGGTGCACTTCGAGATCCTGTGCCTGCGCGCCGCCGCGGAGGACCGCGCCGAAGACCTGCGGCAGTTGATGATCGAACGCGGCGTGATCGATTCCCCGGAGGAGATCGGCGCCGAGGAGTGTCTCGAGTACGTGCTCTCCGCCTCGGAGTGGTGCCTGGTCGACGAGGAACTGACCATCACCCCCGAACTGGCCAGCGGCGCGTTCCTGCTGGCCGTCGACCCGCGGGCCAGCGAGTTCACCGGGATGAAGCAGCAGAACCTGCCGCCGGAGCACCTGTTCTCCCGCCGCGCCGACTTCCTCACCTTCGGTATGCTCGGCCAGCTCGACAGCACCAACAACTGGCATCTGATCGCCCGGGAATGGCTCTACGACGAGCCGCCGGTCACCGAACTCGGTCTGGCCCACCGTGAGTGGCTCACCACCCATCCGCCGAAACCGGCGAAGAAGCCGCGTGCCCGCAAGGCAGGCACTCGATGAAAGGCGCGTCATGCCGCAGCACCGTGAGTTCGACCTGATCCTGTTCGGCGCGACGGGTTTCGTCGGCAAACTCACCGCCGAATACCTGCTCACCGCCGCGCCCGAGGGCGCCAAGATCGCCCTGGCGGGCCGGTCGGCCGACAAGCTGGCCGCTGTGCGCGCCGAGCTGGGTCCCGCCGCGGCGAAGTGGGAACTGGTGGTGGCCGATTCGACCGACCCCGCCTCGCTCGCCGCGATGGCCGAGCGGACCAAGGTCGTGGTCACCACGGTCGGCCCGTACCTGCGTTACGGCATGCCGCTGCTCGGCGCGTGCGCCGCCGCGGGCACCCACTACGCCGACCTCACCGGTGAGCCGCTGTTCATCCACGACGCCATCGAGCAGTTCGAGCAGATCGCCGTCGATTCCGGCGCCAAGATCGTCAATTCCTGTGGCTACGACTCGATTCCGTCGGACCTGAGCGTCTACGAGCTCTACCGCGCCACCGTCGCCGACAACACCGGCGAGCTCGAGGACACCACCCTGGTGGCCTACCTCAAGGGCGGCGCGAGCGGCGGCACCATCGATTCGGGCCGAGCCATGTGGGAGGACGTTGCCGCCGATTCCACCCGCGGCAAGATCCTGGCCCACCCGTACTCGCTGAGCCCGGACCGCACGATGGAGCCCGATGTGGGCCGCCAGTCCGATCAGGCACTGGGCCGCGCCGACAGCATCGATCCCAGCCTCGACGGCTGGGTCACCACCTTCGTCATGGCCTCGCACAACACCAAAGTCGTGCGTCGCACCAACGGCCTGCTCGGCTGGGCCTACGGCAAGCAGTTCCGCTACCGCGAGGTGATGAACGCGGGTAAGTCGGCCGCCGCACCGCTGGTCGCGGCCGGTGTCGCGGGCGGCCTCGTCGTCGGTATGGTCTCGGGCGCCGTGCTCTCGCGCGTCTCGTTGGGCCGCAAGCTGCTCGACCGGATCCTGCCCAAGCCCGGCACCGGCCCCAGCGAAAAAGCGCGCCGCAGCGGCTGGTTCACCATGCGGACCTTCGCCCACACCAGCTCCGGCGCCAAGTACCAGGCCACCTTCTCCGGCACCGGCGACCCCGGCTACCAGGCCACCGCAGTACTGCTCGGCCAGAGCGGCCTGTGCCTGGCCTTCGACGAACTCCCCCAGCGCGCAGGCATTCTCACCCCCGCCTCGGCCATGGGCGAAGCGCTCACCGCCCGGCTGCGCGACGCGGGCATGACGATCGAGGTCGCACGGCGGTGAACCTAGCCCGCAAGACCATGAACGCGCCTGCCTTGGCCGCGGTGTACGAGCACGCGTGGCGGCCGACGCTGTTCTATCTGGCCAGCGGACGCACCACCGGCAGCGACCGCCGCGAAGCCGTCGACACCCTGCGGCTCAGCGGCAGCAAGAAGGTGCTCGATCTCGCCTGCGGCCCAGGCAATTTCACCAAGTATCTGAGCGAGTTCCTCGCCGGCGACGGCTTCGTCACCGGCCTGGACTACTCCGAGCCGATGCTGGCCAGGGCCGCGGCCGACAACGCGGGCCCGCGGGTCGGCTATGTCCGCGGCGACGCGCGCACGCTGCCGTTCGCCGACGGAACCTTCGACGCCGTCTGCTGTTTCGGCGCGCTGTACCTGATCCCCGATCCGATCGCGGCCACCCGCGAGATGATCCGGGTACTCGCGCCGGGCGGCCGCATCGCGATCACCACCAGCTACCGCGAGGACAACCTGTTCGGCCGGGCCAGCACCATGGCCGCGGGCTTGAGCGGGCTGCGGCTGTTCGACCGCGACACCTTCCCGACACTGTTCGCCGAGGCGGGGCTGGTCGAAATCGACCAGCGGGTGCGCCGTTTCATGCAGTACGTCGACGCCACCCGCCCCGCCTGATCGGTCAGGGCGCGCAGGCCCGATTGCGTCGAGCTTGCCGGTCGATCGCACGCACTAGTGGTAGGCATGGGAAATGGCGAAGAACTGGGCACAACCCGTCACCACCGCGCTGCGCGCCGATGGTCAGCGCATCGCCGGGCTCGACACGTCGAGTACACCCGGTTTCGCCGGTGACAAGCAGCAGGGCAAGACGCTGCTGAGCGAGCGTGGCGTCGTCCTGTCGAACCTGCAGGAGCGGTTGTTCGCCAACGGCCGCACCGGTGACAAGCGCAGCGTGCTGCTGGTGTTGCAGGGCATGGACACCGCGGGCAAGGGCGGTATCGTGCGCCACGTCATCGGTTCGGTCGACCCACAGGGCGTCGACCACGCCTCCTTCGGCGTGCCGACCGAGGAGGAGAAGCGGCACGACTTCCTCTGGCGCATCCGCAAGCGGCTGCCCGTCCCCGGCCAGCTCGGTGTCTTCGACCGCTCCCACTACGAGGACGTGCTGGTGGCCAGGGTCCACGAACTCGTGCCGCGCGCGGAGTGGGAGCAGCGCTACGGCCAGATCAACGCCTTCGAACTTGAGGTCGCCGACGCGGGCACCACGATCGTGAAGGTGGCCATGTTCATCTCCCTCGACGAGCAGAAGCGCAGGCTGCGCGAACGCCTCGAGCGTGCCGACAAGTACTGGAAATTCAGCCCCGCCGACATCACCGAACGCGGCTACTGGCCCGAATATCAGAAGGCTTACCAGGCTGTTCTCGAACGCACCAACACCGACTACGCGCCCTGGTACATCCTGCCCGCCGACAACAAGTGGTATGCGCGCCTGGCTGTCACCGAACTGCTGATCGACGCCCTGACCGGGCTCGGGCTGGATTGGCCGCCCGCTGATTTCGACATCGCCGAGCAACTGCGCCGGCTCGACGCGTCCTGACATCGATCGTTGAACAAACTCTCAGGTTCGGCCGCAATGATGTGCTCCGTGGGGAGACAACCAACGAAAGGCGTGTGACGACGGTGAGCACGGGCAAGCAGAATCCGCTGGCGGCGGCAGAGGCGGCCGACAAGCGGCGCAAGCTAGCGATCCAGATCGGTGTCGCCGGCGTCCTGGTCGCCCTGATCGCGGCGATCGGCATCAGCATCGCCGTGAATCGGTCGGACTCCGACACCGACTCCTCCGCCACCGCCGCACAGCTGCCCGCGGTCGGGGGTTCGATCTCGGAGAACGGCTCGGTGGTGATCGGCAACCCGGACGCGAAGGTGAAGGTCCGCGTGGTCGCCGACCTGCAGTGCCCGGCGTGCCAGCAGTTCGAGGCCGCCAATGCCGCGGCGCTGGCCGACGCGGCGGCCGACGGAACGGCTGTCATCGAGTACCAGATCATCTCGTTCCTGGACAAGGCCTCCACCAACCAGTACTCCTCGCGCGCGGCCAACGCCTCGTTCTGTGTCGCGAAGTCGGACACGAGCAAGTACCAGGGCTGGCTGCAGACGATGTTCGAGAAGCAGCCCGCCGAGGGCGGCGCCGGCCTGAGCAACGCCGAGCTCGTCCAGATCGCCGTCGACGCCGGCTACACCGACCCGGCGGTGGCCACCTGCATCAACGACAAGCCCTACAACGACGCCATCAACCAGCTCACCGAAGCCGCGTTCGCCTCGGGTGTGAAGGGGACCCCGTCGGTGTACGTCAACGGTCAGCCGCAGCAGTCGAAGGATGTCCTGTACGCCGAGAACGGCCTGGCGTCCGTGATCGCCGACGCGGCCAAGTGATCACCACGCCCGCCCGCTCGGCGTGGCTGCTGCTGATCGCCGGGCTGGCGGGCTGGCTGGCGTCGTTCACGCTCACCGTCGAACGGTTCAAGCTGTTCGTCGACCCGGACTACGTCACCTCCTGCAGCATCAACTCGGTGCTGTCGTGCGGGTCGATCATGCAGACCGATCAGGCCTCGGTGTTCGGCTTCCCGAATCCGCTGTTCGGCATCGTCGGGTTCCCGGTGGTCGTCACGCTCGCTGTGCTCTCCGTGGTCGGCGTCGGCTTCCCGCGCTGGATCTGGGGCGGGCTGTGGCTCGGCACCGTCCTCGGTGTCGCCGCGATCTGCTGGCTGATCTTCCAGAGTCTGTACCGGATCAACGCGCTGTGCCCGTACTGCATGGTGGTGTGGGTCGTGGTGCCGGTGCTGTTCGCGGTCACCACGCAGGAGACCTGGGGCGGGTCACGCGGTCCGATGGGGATCCTCGCCGAATGGCGGTGGACGCTGGTCGTGGTCTTCTACGCGGTGGTGCTGCTGCTGGTCTTCCTGAAGTTCCAGGACTACTGGCTCAGCCTGGTCTAGCTAGGGCGTTCCCCTCGCCAGCACCACCTCGACCGTGCGGGTCGTTCCGTCGGGCGCGGTGACGTCGAGCCGGATCAGATCGGCGGGTTTGCGCGCATTCACGGCGGCGCTCAGCGCGCGGGCGGTGGTGATCGGCTGCCCGTCGACGGCGGTGATGACATCACCGGTGGTGATCCCGGCGGAGCGCGCAGGCTGCCCGTAGAAAGCCCAGTTCACCTGGGCGCCGGACGGTTTCGCGTCGACGATCTGCACCCCGAGCGTGGCCGTCGGCCCGATGTGCACGGTCTCGGTCGGCGTCCCCGAGCGGATCTGCGCCACGATCCGCAGGGCGGTATCGATCGGCACCGCGTAGCCGTTGGCCTGTTTCGGCTGGTATTCGGTGCCGGGCCGCTCCCCCGAGGCCGCCGTGATCACCCCGACGACAGCGCCGGTGCTGTCGGCCAGCGCGCCCCCGGACTGCCCGCCGACGACGGGCGCGGCGATCTGCACCATGCCACGCAACGACTTGCGGGTCAGGTCGGCGGAGTTCATCGCGACGATGCTCGCGTCGAGATCGGTGATCGGCCCGGCGACCGCGGTCGCTTCGCCGCCGTCGCCGCCCGCGTCGCCGATGGCGAGCACGTCCTGGCGGATCCGCAGCTCCGCGGAGGAGCCGAGGCGCGCCGTCGGCAGCCCCGATGCCCCGGCCAGCGACAGCAGCGCGATATCGGCGGTCGAGTCGTAGCCGAGCACGGTGGCCGGGTAGACCAGCCCGTTCCCGATATCGGTGACCTTCAGCTCGTCGGCGCCTTTGATCACGTGATGACTGGTGAGGATCTGCCCGTCTTCGGTGAGGACGATGCCCGACCCGGCGGCGCTGCTGCCGAACCGCGTCGCGTCGACCGCGATATTGACCAGCGCGGGCTCCACCTGCGCGGCGACCAGGACCGGGTCGAGCGGGATCGGCGGCGGTTGCTCCGCGACAGCGACGATCTCGCCCGCCGGTGGCTCCCAGGGAAACGCCAGCTCACCGCGATATCCGAGGAATGCGCACACGCCGATCAGCGCGACGACCAGCGTCGCAAACACCCGGCCAAGAGCGTGCACGCGCATGTCCTCTCTCGCGAGCCGACTACTCCATTGTGACCCGGATTCGAGCCAGACCGGGTATCGATCCGAACGCGCCGGTTGGCAAACGCCGCATGCGACGGTAGGCATAAGTCCATGAGCACCGCAGCCGCCTACGCCGTCCCCGCCCCCGACGGGTCCTTCGAGAAGGTCACGATCGAGCGCCGTGAACTCGGCCCCGACGACGTCCTGATCGACATCAAATACGCGGGCATCTGCCATTCCGACATCCACACCGCCCGCGACGAATGGGGCGGCACCAAGTACCCCTGCGTGCCCGGTCACGAGATCGCGGGCATCGTCGCGGCCACCGGCTCGGCGGTGCGCAAGTACAAGGTGGGCGATCGGGTCGGCGTCGGCTGCCTGGTGAACTCCTGCGGCAAGTGCGTGCCGTGTCTGGCGGGCGAGGAGCAGTACTGCGCCAAGGGCGCCACCTGGACCTACAACAACCCGGTCCCCGAAACCGCGCAGCCGGGTGGCTACACCATGGGTGGTTACGCCACCCAGATCGTGGTGACCGAGAGCTTCGTCGTCGCCATTCCCGACGGCATCGGCCTCGATGTCGCCGCGCCGCTGCTGTGCGCGGGCATCACCCTGTACTCGCCGCTGCGGCACTGGAACACCGGGCCCGGCAAGAAGGTCGCGATCATCGGCATGGGCGGACTCGGGCACGTCGGGGTGAAGATCGCGGCCGCCCTCGGCGCGGAGGTGACCGTGCTCAGCCAGTCGCTGCGCAAGCGCGACGACGGCCTGCGGATGGGCGCCGACCACTACTACGCCACCAGCGACAAGGAGACCTTCCGGCAGCTGCGCGGCTCGTTCGACCTGATCATCAACACCGTCTCCGCGAACCTGCCGATCGACAACTACCTGCGCCTGCTCGCCCTCGACGGCACCCTGGTCATCCTCGGCCTGCCCGATCAGCCGATGAGCGTCACCGGCCGCAACCTCGCCGCGTTCCGCCGCTCGCTGGCCGGTTCGATGATCGGCGGCGTCGCGCAGACCCAGGAGATGCTCAACTTCTGCGCGGCGCACGGCATCGGCGCGGAGATCGAGCTGATCTCGGCCGACGAGATCGATTCCGCCTACGAGCGGGTCATGGCCAGCGACGTGCAGTACCGCTTCGTCATCGACACCGCGACGATCTGAGCCGCGCGCCAGCGCGCGCGAATCCCGCCGTCCTCGGTACCGTGGGCCAGGTGGCTGCCGATGACGAATCGACCTCTGGCCCCGCCGCGGCGGCACCGGTCGCCGCGGCGGACACACTGCCGGTCGGCTGGTCGGTGCGCACCCCACCGCGCTGGCTGCCGCGGTCGCTGCTCTACGCGACGCTGGCCGTCGCCGGGCTGATCGCGGCGTTCTGGGTGCTCGGCAAGCTGCAAGGCCTGCTGACCATTCTGATGGTCTCGCTGTTCCTGGCCTTCGCGATCGAACCCGCCGTGAACTGGCTTGCCGCGCGCGGTGTTCGGCGCGGGGCGGGCACCGGTGTGGTGTTCGGCGGGCTGCTGCTCGTGGTCGTCGCGTTCGTGTGGACGCTGGGCGCGCTGCTGGTCAACCAGGTGACCATGCTGGTGAGCAACGCGCCGGACTACATCCAGGACGTGGTCGACTGGATCAACTCGACCTTCGACCAGGACCTGTCCGGCGACGACCTCACCAAGTACGCCTCGGAGTGGAGCTCGACGATCGAGGGCTATCTGGTCGGCCTGGCCGGAAACGTCTGGGGCATCGGCACTGTCGCGATCGGCGCGCTGTTCCAGCTGCTCGGCGTGCTGCTGTTCACGTACTATTTCGCCGCCGACGGACCGCGCTTCCGCACCTGGGTGTGCTCGTTTCTGCCGCCCAAACAGCAGAAGCACGTGCTGCGGGCGTGGGACATCGCGGTCGAGAAGACCGGCGGCTACATCTATTCGCGCGCGCTGCTCGCGCTGTGTTCCGCGCTCGCCCACTATGTCGCGCTGCGGCTGTTCGACGTGCCATCGGCGTTCGCGCTGGCGCTGTGGGTCGGCGTGGTCTCGCAGTTCATCCCGACCGTCGGCACCTATCTGGCCGGTGCGCTGCCGGTGCTGGTCGCGCTGGTGCACGACCCGATCTCGGCGTTGTGGATCCTGCTGTTCATCGTCGCCTACCAGCAGTTCGAGAACTACGTGCTGCAGCCGCGGATCACCGCGACCACCCTGGACATGCATCCGGCGGTGGCCTTCGGCGCGGTGATCGCGGGCGCGGCGCTGCTCGGGCCGACGGGTGCGCTGCTGGCCATCCCGGTCACCGCCACCCTGCAGGGCTTCGCAGGCGCCTATGTCCGGCGCTACGAGGTCACCGAGGAGGCCGAGGCGCCGACGGGGAAGAAGAAGCCCAAGCAGCCGCCCGCCGAACCGTCGAACGAGTAGGCGGCGCGATGGCCATCCTGCTGTCGCTCGTGTCCATGCTGTCGACCCTGTTCGGCGGATTCGTCGCCATGCGGATCGGCGACCGCAAGCACCTGGTGCTCGGCCTGGCCGCGGGTGTCCTGCTCGGACTGGTCGCCTTCGACTTGATTCCCGAGGCGCTGGAGCAGTCGACCGGCGAGGTGTACGGCGTGCCGGTGGTGCTGATCGCCGCCGTGATCGGGTTCCTGAGCATCCACATCATCGAACGCGCCGTCGCCATCCACACCGGCCACGAGTCCGAATTCGGCGCCCACCACCACGGATTCGAGTCGGTCGGGCTGCTCGCCGCGGCCGGCCTCATCTTCCACAGCACCCTGGACGGTTTCGGTATCGGCCTGGGCTACCAGGCGGGCGCCGCGGTCGGCCTTTCGGTCGCGATCGCGGTGATCTGCCACGACTTCGCCGACGGCTTCAACACCTTCACCATCCCCACCCTCTACGGCAACGCCCGCAAACGCGCCCTCACCCTCCTCGGCCTTGACGCCATCGCCCCCGTCTTCGGCGCCATCCTCGGCACCCTCATCCACGTCCCCGAACAGTGGATCGGCCTCTACCTCGGCTACTTCGCCGGCTTCCTGCTCTACCTCGCCACCGCCGACATCCTCCCCGAAGCCCACGCCGAACACCCCTCCCGCCTCACCCTGCTGTGCACGGTCACCGGCGTCGGCGCGATGTTCGGCGTCGCCGCCCTCAGCCACTGAGCGGGCGCACCGGATTTCCGGTGCGCCCGTTGGCCGGCTCGCCTACTCCGCCGCGACAGCCGCTGCCTCGGCTTCGGCGGCCAGTGTCCGGCGACGCACGCGACGCGCGGCCGCGACCATATTGCGCAGCGACGGCTCGAGCTGCCAGTAGTGGCGGGTCTTGAGACCGCCGTCCGGGTTGGCCCAGAGCCGTTGCGGCGTCACGGCTTCCGCGGCCTGGGTGAGCAGCTCGTCGAGCTCGTCGATGTCCGGGATCCGCGCCGAGCGGCTCTCGTACACGCCGGGGCCGACGCCGTGGCTGAGGCCGTGGCCGGTGGCGACGTCCTCGGTCAGCGCCTGCATGACCCATTCGATCGAGCGGGTCGCCACGATCGCGGTGACGTCGGCGTCGAGCTGCTCGATCGCGTCGACCACCTCGGTGCGGCCGGAATAGCCGATGTGGGTGTGGATCTGGGTGTCGGCCCGCACGCCGGAGGTGGCCAGCTTGAACGCGCCGACCGCCCAGCGCAGGTACTCCTCGCGCCCCACCGGACGCGCGGGCAGCAGCTCGCGGATGGCGGGCTCGTCGACCTGGATGATCGCGATGCCCGCCTTCTCCAGGTCGACGACCTCGTCGCGGATGGCCAGCGCCACCTGGTCGGCGGTCTCGTAGAGCGGCTGGTCCTGGCGCACGAACGAGCGGGCCAGCATGGTGACCGGTCCGGTGACCATGCCCTTGACCGGCTTGTCGGTCAGCGACTGCGCGTAGGTGGTCCAGTCGACCGACATCGGCGCTGGCCGCGACACGTCGCCGTAGATGATCGGCGGACGCACACACCGCGACCCGTAGACCTGCACCCAGCCGAAGCGGGTGGTGGCGAAACCGTCGAGCTGCTCGGCGAAGAACTGGATCATGTCGTTGCGCTCGTGCTCGCCGTGCACGAAGACGTCGAGACCGATGTCCTCCTGCAGCCGGATCGTCGCCTCGATCTCGGCCTCGACCTGCTTGCGGTAGTCCTGCTCGGACAGCCTGCCCTGGGCCACCTCGTGGCGGGCCTGGCGCAGCCGCACGCTCTGCGGGAACGAGCCGAGCGTCGTCGCGGGCACCACCGGCAGGTTCAGCCGTTCCTGCTGGGCGGCACGGCGCTCCACGTAGGGTTCGCGCTCGCGCATGTCCGCGGTCACCGCGTACACCCGCTGGCGCACCGCGTGCTTCTGCTTGAAGTGCACCTCGGTGGGCCGCTTGCGCCAGTGATCCGACGGGCCCTCGGTGAGCGCCTTGGCCAGCGAGACCACCTCGCCCACCTTCTGCTTCGCGAAGGCGAGCCGGTCGGCCACATTGCCGTCGATGTCGTACTCGGCGAGCACGTCGTAGGGCACGTGCAGCAGCGTGGTGCCGGTGGACACGACCAGGTCGGGGCAGACCTCGGCGATCGAGTTCAGGTAGTTCAACGTGACGAAACGATCGGCCCGCCAGACATTGGTGCCGCTGATGACACCGGCGTAGATCCGCTTGCGCTTGATCCCGGGGATCGCGGCCAGCTCCTCCGGCGTCATCCGGTAGGCGGACAGGTCGAGCCCGATGGCCTCGACATTGGTCGCGGCCAGGATGCGCAGCGCCTCACCGAAATCGCCGTACTGACCGGTGACCAGGATGCGCGGGCGCAGCGGCGCCTTGGACAGCCGCTGGTAGGCCTTCTCGAACGCGGCCAGCTCGGCGGGCGAGCGCTCACCGGTGAAGCACGGCTCGTCGAGCTGCACGCAGGTCGAGCCGCGCTTGGCGAGGATCTCGAACAGCTCCTCATAGAACGGCAGCAGCTTGTCGAGCAGGCTCAGCGTGTCGAACTCCGCCTCGCCGGGCACGTGCCCCGCCTTCGACAGCAGCAGCAACGACACCGGGCCGAGCACGACAGGGCGCAGTTCGATCCCGCGCTCGATCGCCCGGTCCCACTCGTCGAGCAGGGCCTCGGGATGCAGCGAGAACGTGGTGTCGGCGTCGAGTTCGGGCTGGCGGTAGTGGTAGTTGGAGCCGAACAGGCGCACCAGCTCGAGCGGCGGCAGGTCGGGATTGCCGCGCGCCATCAGGAAGTAGAAGTCCAGGGGGTGCATGCCCTCCTGGTACTCGGAGAACCGCGACGGCACCGCGCCGAACAGCAGCGCGTTGTCGAGGATGTGGTCGTAGAAGGAGAAGGTGTTGCCCGGCACCTGCGTGAGTCCGGTCGCGGCCAGCTCGTTGAACTGGCGCTCCTGGATGTCGCGGCCTACCGCGAGCAGTTCGTCGCGCTCCAGCGATCCGCGCCAATACGACTCGAGCGCACGCTTGAGCTCGCGGTGCGGACCGATCCTCGGATATCCGAGAACGCTCGACCCGAATCCATCGGTGACGTTGACCATGACCGGGATACTCCCTTTCGATCACCTGCGCGGTCTCCCCGGGCGACGCCGGCTCCCGCGCATTGCTGCGCTCGACATATCACCGGGCCGCGCGAGCGCGTCCGGCTACAGCAGCTTAGGCCGCGAACGCGGCCCTTCGCCGTTCCCCCTGCAAACACCCCCGAAATGGCCGAAGGCCACCGTCATCGCTCAGTGGGTGATGACGGTGGCCTCCGGGGAGCAAACCCCTACTTGCCGTACTGGTAGAAGCCGGCGCCGGTCTTCTTACCAAGCAGGCCCGCCTCGACCATGCGCATCAGCAGCGGCGGAGCCGAGTACAGCGGCTCCTTGAACTCGGCGTACATCGAGTCCGCGATCGACTTGACGGTGTCGAGGCCGACGAGGTCGGTCAGCGCCAGCGGGCCCATCGGGTGGGCACAGCCGAGCACCATCGCCTTGTCGACGTCGTCCTTGGTGGCGAAGCCCGACTCGACCATCCGGATGGCCGAGAGCAGGTACGGCACCAGCAGCGCGTTGACGACGAAGCCGGAGCGGTCGGCCGAACGCACGACCTGCTTGCCCAGGATGTCGGCGGCGAACTGCTCGGCGCGCTTGGCGACCGGCTCGCTGGTCTTGAGCGTGGTGACCAGCTCGACCAACGGCAGCACCGGCACCGGGTTGAAGAAGTGCAGACCGACCACGCGCTCGGGGTTCGCCGTGGCGACCGCGATCTTCATGATCGGGATGGAGGAGGTGTTGGAGGCGAGCACGGCGTCGGGGTCGGTGACGACCTTGTCCAGCTCGCTGAAGATGGCCGTCTTGACCTCTTCGTTCTCGACAACGGCCTCCACGACCAGCTGACGGTCGGCGAAGTCGCCGAGATCGGAGGTGAAGCGCAGCCGCCAGGCCGCCTGCTCCCGCTCGCGCTCGGTGATCTTGCCGCTGCTCACGCCACGGTCCAGCGAGCGCAGGATCCGAGCGCGGCCCGCGGCGGCGAGTTCGCGACTGGTCTCGTAGACGAGGACGTCGACGTGCGCGCGTGCGCACACCTCGGCGATGCCAGCGCCCATCTGTCCCGCGCCGATAATCCCGACGCGCTGAATCTTCTCGCTGCTGCTCACGTCCCGCTCCTGCTGTGTGTCTGGCTGTGGGGTGGCTGGGGTGGTCATGTCGACCAAGCTATAGGGATGCCCTCCCACGCCGGGGCTGTTCGGCGTGGGAGGGCGTGCTGGACGCGGAGCGTCCGTACACCCCTACCGGAGTAGAGGAATGGTGTTGCTACTTAAAGCAACCCCGTGCGGATCAGTGGAACTGACCCTCTTCGGTGGAGCCCTTCAGGGCAGCCGTCGAGGTGTTCGGGTCCACGGTGGTGGCGATGGTGTCGAAGTAGCCGGCACCGACCTCACGCTGGTGCTTCACGGCGGTGAAGCCACGCTCGGCGGCAGCCTGGAACTCGCGCTCCTGCAGGTCGACGAACGAGGTCATGCCGTTGCGGGCGTAGCCGTGCGCCAGGTCGAACATGCCGTAGTTCAGCGAGTGGAAGCCGGCCAGGGTGATGAACTGGAACTTGAAGCCCATCGCGCCGAGCTCACGCTGGAACTTCGCGATGGTCGCGTCGTCCAGGTGCGCCTTCCAGTTGAACGAAGGCGAGCAGTTGTAGGACAGCAGCTGGTCCGGGAACTCCGACTTGACGGCCTCGGCGAACTTGCGCGCGACCTCGAGGTCCGGGACGCCGGTCTCCATCCAGATGAGGTCGGCGTAGGGGGCGTAGGCCTTGGCACGCGCGATGCAGGGCTCGATGCCGTTCTTCACACCGAAGAAGCCCTCGGCGGTACGGGTGCCGTCCAGGAACTCACGGTCGCGCTCGTCCACGTCGGTGGTGAGCAGGGTGGCGGCCTCGGCGTCGGTGCGGGCGATGATCACCGACGGCACGTCGGCGACGTCGGCCGCGAGACGCGCGGAGGTCAGGGTGCGGATGTGCTGCTGGGTCGGGATCAGCACCTTGCCACCGAGGTGGCCGCACTTCTTCTCCGAGGCCAGCTGGTCCTCCCAGTGGACACCGGCGGCACCGGCGGCGATCATCGCCTTCTGCAGCTCGTAGGCGTTCAGCGCGCCACCGAAGCCGGCCTCGGCGTCGGCCACGATCGGGGCCAGCCAGTTGGCGACCGAGGTGTCACCCTCGACCTTGGCGATCTCGTCGGCGCGCAGCAGCGCGTTGTTGATGCGACGGACCACCGACGGGACCGAGTTCGCCGGGTACAGCGACTGGTCGGGGTAGGTGTGGCCGGACAGGTTCGCGTCACCGGCGACCTGCCAACCCGACAGGTAGATGGCCTTCAGGCCGGCGCGAACCTGCTGCACGGCCTGGTTGCCGGTGAGGGCGCCGAGGGAGTTGATGTAGTCCTCGTTGTTCACGAGGTCCCACAGGATCTCCGCACCGCGGCGGGCGAGGGTGTGCTCCTCGACAACGTTGCCCTGCAGGGCGACGACCTGCTCGGCGGTGTAGTTGCGGGTGATGCCCTTCCAGCGCGGGTTGGTGTCCCAATCCTGCTGGATCTCCGCAGCGGTCTTCGGGGTGCCGACAGTCGACATCTCTGACTCCACTTCCTCGGTGTGGTCGGTGCTCCGGCGATCCGATCCTGAAACAACCGGCGGCTGAACGCTTTCGGTTGCACGGTTCGTACTGCTGGAGCAATTTGCAGGCTTGCTAGGACTAGCTAGGGCCCAAGGGGTGTACTTCCACACGATGGCACACCAGGAAATAGCCGTCTACCTGTTGCTTATGTGAATCTCAGCTAGGTTTGCCGCCGCGTTTGCTAACTTTGCGAAATTTGCGGGTTGATTGCAAGCACCGAGCCTACCGACGGGTAGCGCTGACCAGGAGTTTTAGCATAACGCCCGTACTGTTAGCGCTCGCCCGCCGGGTGCGACCCGACACGCCCAAGCCTGCCACCCTGTGACCTGTTTCACACACCACGCCGGGCGGGAATGGTGTGCGTGTCGTCACTGGCCCGGCACCTCGGATCGCGTCCTGGACACTCGTCCGCGAAGACGACAAGGTGACCCCATGAGGATTTCCAAGATCGCGGCGACATCGCTGGCAGTGGTCGCGGCGACGGCCGCGGTGAGTCTGGTTCCGGCGGCCGCGGGCGCGCAGCCCGGCGCGGCGGGCACGGTCGTCGGCGTCGAGGCGCTGTCCGCCGCGGCGACACTGCCCGCCTCGGCGCGCGCCGAGCGACTGATCTACCGGTCGACCTCCACGGGCGACCAGCTGACCACCACGAGCGCCGCCGTGTACTTCCCGGCAGGCACGGCCCCGGCGGGCGGCTGGCCGGTGATCGCGTGGGCACACGGCACGGTCGGCCTCGGCGACGACTGCGCGTACAGCGTGGCCGGACCCGCCGCGGTCGAGCGCGACCGGGCCTACCTCGGCACCTGGCTGAACCAGGGCTACGCGGTCGTCGCCGCCGATTACGCGGGCCTCGGCGGCCCTGGCGAGCATCCGTACCTGAACGGCATCGTGGAAGCGCACAACGTGGTCGACGCCGTCCATGCGGCCACCGCGCAGTACCCGGACCTGTCGAACAAGTGGGCCGTGGTCGGCCAGTCCCAGGGCGGCGGCGCCGCGGTGTTCACCGCCCGCTACGCCACCGAATTCGGCGGCCCCACCCTCGACTACCGCGGCGCCGTCGGCACCGGCGTCCCCGCCTACATCGAGGACGTCATCCAGCTACTCGGCCCCGGCATGCCACCGATCGCACTGAGCTCCCACCTGTCGGCCTACGTGCTCTACATCCTCAACGGCCTGCGCACCACCTTCCCCGACCTCGACATCGACGGCCTGCTCACCGACTCGGGCCGCGACTGGGTCGAGCGCGCCAAGACCGCCTGCATCGGCCCGCTCGGCGACGAACTAGCCGCCGCCAAGCCCAGCCTCGGCAGCATGTTCACCCGCCCCCTGTCCTCGATCCCCGACCTGCACGGCCTGCTCGCGCGCTACATGGGCCTGCCGGAATCCGGCTACGACCGCCCCCTGTTCCTCGGCCAGGGCCTCCGCGACACCGATGTCGTCACCCCCGCAACCCTCCGCTTCGCCGCCGTCCTCGAGGCCAACCGCCAGCCGGCCACCCTCCGCACCTACCCCACAGACCACGACGGCACCGTCAACGCCTCCCTCACCGACTCCCTCCCCTTCGTCGCCGAACTGTTCGCCTGATCCTCCGGACCGGCAGAGCGCCCTTCCACGAATCTGTGATCAGACTTCCGAACTCGTCGGCGGCTCGAAGCTCGCCAGCATCTGTTCGAGCGCGGCCTGATCGGGCCCGACGAACGGATCGGTGGACGGCGCCGTGGCCAGCATCTCCACATACTCCGGCGTACGTCCCTCGGCAGGCGGGAGGTGGGTGCTGAGGATCCGCTGCGGGTCCATGGCGCGGAACTCCGAGACGGTGGCGAGGAATTTGCCCTCGTCCACGATGCGCACCCACGGGCTGTCCACCGCCGCCCAGAGGTGCTGCGCCGCGCGCACCGCAGCGCCCGGTGCGTAGCCGACGTCGTCGGCGGTCGCGAGTTCGGCGCTGGGCATCGGCGCGCCGAAACAGTCCGAGGAGAAGCACGAGTCACTGACCTCGTCGTAGAACCCGACCGTGCTCGGATTGTCGAACAGCGGTGGGCGAAACGCGGTGAGACGCCGATCGCCGACGTCGAGGGATTGCCCCGGGTTCAGCAGGAACACGCGGTTGAGCGGGACCGGCCGCGCGCACGACATGATGCCGACCGCGAGGAAGGTCGTGACCAGCCGCGCGTTCGGCGCGGTGTCGAGCAGGTCGAACAGCGATCCGGTGTGGTCACGATCGGGGTGCGTGAGCCAAATCCATTTCACGTCCGCGGGGTCGACCACCGAGGACAGCGCCTCGATGAATCCGCGACCGGGCAGGCTGAGCCCGGTATCGACGACGACCGGCTCCGCCGCATGCAGAACGTAGGCGTTCACCGGCAGGTGGCCGATACCCGGAACTTCCAGCTCGTCGGCAAGAGCGGTGATGTCGCGCTCGATTCGATTGATTCGCATACACGACGCTAGGACTTTCCCGGCGTGCCCGGCATCCCACAAACCTGGTATTTCCGCCGCCTATCCGGCGGATCACCAGATGGCCCCGACTCAGCGGCGCGCGGTCGTCGGTGCCGGGTTGTCCGTATCCCATTCCCGCCTGGCAGACGCGATGGTGTCGGCGTTTTCCCTGGTCCAGTCGATCACCCGGGTTCCCATCTCGACCAGTCCGCGGCCGAGGTCGGTGATCGTGTAGTCCACCTGGGGTGGGATGGTCGGGTGTGCGGTGCGTTCGACGAAGCCGTCGCGGCACAGGCGTTTGGTGGTGAAGGTGAGCATGCGCTGGGAGATGCCGGGGATCGCGCGCTGGAGTTCGCCGAAACGCCGGGTGCCCTTGGACAATTCGACCAGGATCAGGATGGTCCATTTGTCGCCGAGGCGATCCAGTAGTTCGCGGACACCACAGTCGTCGTCACCGCAGGGACCCTGCTGCGCCATCTCGGCGTCGTGCACCGAGGCACGCGCCAGGGCGATCTCGTTCTGCATCCTTCCATCATGCCCGCACCGAATAGCTTTCGCAGACAGTCGATTCACCGCCGATCAGGCCGGCACCCCTGCGGCACCGAGTAGCGCATGTTCCACCGAGAAGGGTGCGCGGCCGATCAGATCCGCCAGATCGGAGGTGTCGTTGTCCAGGTGCCCGGCCCGGATACCGGACACGATCGAGAGCACGTGCCCGACCTGATAGGCGGGTAATCCCAGCTCGGCCAGTTCGGCCCGCACATCGGCCAGCGACACGTCCCGGCGCTCGATCTCCCGACCGGTGGCACCGGCGACCATAATGGCTATCTCGACAGCCCCGACCGGCTCGACCCCGCCCAGGTCGTAGCTGCGATTCCGGTGCCTGCTCGGAACCCCCCGTCGCGCGGCGCGTTCCACCTCATCGGCCACGACAACCGCCGCGGCGGCGAGGTCGGCCCGCGCGACCGGCCGCACTCTGCCTTCGCCCCAAGCGCTCGCCACGACCCCCTGCGTCGCGGCGCGCATCACTTCGAGGGCGAACAGCTCGGCGTACAGGCCGTTCCGCAGGATGGTGTACCCGAATTGCGCTGTACTCAACAGATGTTCGGTATAGCGATGCGCGGTGGCCAGGCTCAGGTGATCACCGCCGCCGAACAGGCTGGTGTAGATCACGTGTGCCACACCGCTGCGCCCGGCCGCCTCGATCGCGGCCCGATGCCGCGCCATGACGACATCGTCCTCACCGAACCCGGCCGAGACCAGCACCAGCGTCCGAACCCCGTCGAATCCTCCCACCAGACTCGACGGATCATCGAAATCGACGCGCCGCGCCGGAACCGTCAACGACTCGGGCGCACGCGACCCCGCCGTGACCTCCGCCCCCGTCGCGACCAGTCCGTCGAAGATCAGCCTTCCGAGCTGACCGCCCACCCCGGTAACCAAGATCAAAACTGCCTCCTCATCCAGCCGGCCGCCTAGGCCGTTCGAGCGCCCATCCCGCCGGGGAACCGGCTGTTCAGGACGCCTCGATCTTGGCCGCACCGCCGACCACCGCACCAGAAGGCACATTCGTGATCCCCACGCACACCGATGTATCCGACGACGTCCCCGCACCGCGAGCAACCGGCATGGTGACGCAGCTCACTCACGCCTTCCGCGGGTGCACCTCCCGCCAGTGCTCGGCGATGTCGATGCGCCGGGCAACCCATACCCCGTCGTGCGTCTGCACGTGATCGAGGAAGCGTTCCAGGGCCGCGGTACGGGCCGGACGACCCGCGAGGCGGCAGTGCAGACCGATCGACAGCATCTTCGGACTGCCCTCGGCCCCTTCGCGATACAGCACGTCGAAGGCGTCGCGCAGGTGGGCGAAGAACTGCTCGCCGCTGGGGAAGCCGGCCGGGGAGGCGAAGCGCATGTCGTTGGTGTCGAGGGTGTAGGGGACGACCAGGTGATCGTGGCCGTCGACCTCGGTCCAGTACGGGAGGTCGTCGGCGTAGGAGTCGGAGTCGTAGACGAAGCCGCCGTGCTCGACTACCAGCTCGCGGGTGTTCGGCGAGTCGCGGCCGGTGTACCAGCCGAGCGGGGCGGCGCCGGTCAGCTCGGTGAGGATGCGCACCGCTTCGGCCATGTCGGCGCGTTCGGTGTCGCGGTCGACGAGCTGATACGACGTCCACCGCAACCCATGGCAGGCGATCTCGTGGCCCAGTGCCCGAAAGGCCGCCACCGCTTCGGGATTGCGCTGCATCGCGCGCGCCACCGCGAAGACGGTGAGCGGGAGGTCACGCCGTTCGAAGGCACGCAGGACCCGCCACAGGCCTGCCCTCGAGCCGTATTCGTACACCGATTCCATGCTCATGTGCCGGTTCGGGAAGGCCTCGGCCGGAGTCATCTCGGACAGGAACGTCTCCGAGTGCGGCGAACCGTCGAGGACATTGTTCTCCCCGCCCTCTTCGTAATTCAGCACGAACTGCACCGCGATGCGCGCGTCGCCGGGCCACCGCGGGTCCGGCGGTGTCGGCCCGTAGCCGACGAAGTCGCGGACCTCGCTCATCCGCCCAGCTCGCCGTACAGACGGAGCCGGGCGAGCCCGCCGTCGGGGTAGATATCGAGCCGCACCTCCTCGACGGAGGCGGCCGCGGGCGTGAGGGCGAACCGGTGCCTGGTGTCGGGCAGCAGGTCCGTGCGCGGCAGCAGCTCGACTTCGGTTCCGTCGGTGGTGAATCCGGTGAGCGAGGCGGCGCCGGGACTGTTGCCGAGGAAGCAGGAGGTGTCGATCTCGGCGAGCCGGATCGCACCGGGCCCCGCCAATTTGATACGCACCCAGTCGTTTCCGTCGTCGCGGCGGCGGGCCGTCTCCCAGCCGTCGCCCATGACGCGGGCGAGGCCGGGGTAGAGCAGCTGGTTGGGCGAGCTGTAGAAGCGATTCGAGCAGTCGAGTACCAGCGCGCCGTTGTCCAGCGCGGCCAGGTCGAGCGGGCCGAGACCGAGCAGCGCCGGGTCGGGCCTGCCCTCGCCGTGCACCCGCAGGCGGGCGACGCCACCGTCGGGATGCATGGTGAGTTTCACGTGGGTCCAGCGGTTTTCGTCGTCGACGGTGAACGGGTTGCGGCTGTCACCGCCCACCTTCACCCGGTCGAGCAGGGTCACCCAGTCGGTGCGCGCGGCGATCTCGCCGGCGGGCGGATAGCCGTCGACCGCCAGTGCCGACAGCGACACCTCCGGCGGATAGTTGCCCTTGAACCAGGCGGTATCCACCACGACACCGCGGATCACCCCGGGTACACCGAGCCGCACGATCGCGCTGTCGTCACCGGGTTTGCCACGGTGCCTGCGGGTTTCCCACCCGTCGTAGACCTGGCCTTTGTGCCCGAACGTCGACGGCTGGTACTCGGCCGGACCCGGGTTGACCAGGTTCTCCTTCTCCGCGAAGAACTCGTCGTTCGCCCAGATCACCGACCCGCCGAGCGGCCGCACCGCCAGATCGGGTAGGAGCGTGAAGTCTTCGCTGCCCTGGTGTTCGCTCACCGTGCCTCCTGTTTCCTCTGGTGCCGCATCGGGCCGCGAATCACGGTGCCCGCCATCACTGATCCTGCGGTGGCATGCGGCGCGCGGCCAACGCCTCGAGCGACGGCACCGTGAGTTCCGGTGCGCGGGCGCGCAATTGCTCCTCGGTGATCGCGCCGCAGCGCAGCCCACGCAGCACTGTCGTCGACAACGCCTCCGCCGTCGCCGGTTCGTCGACGACACCACCGGAACGCCGGTCCAGGTAGGCCTGCAGGCGCGGAAGGGCGACGTCGGTGGCGGTGCGGAAGAAGTCGTAGGTCGCCAGCCAGCGGGTGACGAGGTGACCGGGGTGCATGTCCCAGCCCTGGTAGTAGCCGCGGCGCAGCGCCCGCTCGACCAGGCGGTGGTGATTGCGGAACGCGCCTTCGGGGTCGTCGTCGGGGACGATCTGGGTGGACCCGTCGCAGATCCACACCCCGGTCTGCGCCGCGGCCACCTGCATCACCGCTTTGGCGTAGTCGGCCGCCGGGTGGTCGAGCGCCTGATCGGTCGCGGCGATGCCGCAGGCCGCGGTGTAGTCGTAGGTGCCGAAATGCAGCGCGCTGCATCGTCCGTCGGCGAGAGCGATCATGCGGGCGATCGGCGCGCTGCCGTCGGGGGCGATGATCGCCTGCGGGCTCTCGATCTGCAGTTCGAAGCGCAGGGTCCGATCGGCCAGACCATTGCCACGCTCGATACCGGAGCACAGGTCGACGATCGCCGAGACCTGATCGGCCGCTCTGATTTTCGGAACCGTGAACACGAAGCCCGGCAACACTCCGCCTGCTCCGTCGAGCACGAGCTCGAGCGTGCGCAGTGCGCGTCTGCGCTCGTTCGCGGCCAGCCCCTTGGTGCGGATGCCGAATGAGTCAGGGGCTCCTGGCTTTCCGGCCCAACCCGCCAGCGTCTTGCCAGCGGCGGTCGCCGCCGCGTCCTCCTCGTCGTCGGCGCGAAAGCCGTAGCCGTCCTCGAAGTCGATCCGCAGGTCCTGCACCGGCCGCTCGGTGAGCCTGCGCCGGACGGCGGGCAGTGCGTTGGTGACATCGAGGCCGACGAGGAAGTCGGCGTGCCGGTGCAGCAGGTCGAGCGCGGCGGCGCCCCAGTCGGCCGGTGTGTCGGCGGTGGCGCGGTCGGCGCCCACATAGGCGGTGTGTACCGGCTGGACCCGGTCACCCGCTCCCGGGTAGCGCGTCCGCAGCTCGGCGTCGACGGCGTCGAGCCTGGCCTCGATGCGGGCGCGGATGTGCTCGGGGAGATGGGCGTTCACCCGGCGGCTCCTTCCTTGATGGTCCGCCACACCCGGTCGGCGGTCATCGGTAGTCGGTCCGGTCGGGCGCCGACGGCGTCGCGGATCGCGTTCGCCAGGGCCGGTGCCACCGGGTTGTAGGGGGACTCACTCATCGATTTGGCACCCAGCGGGCCGAGTTCGTCACTGGTTTCGGCGAAATAGACCTCGGTGCGGGGCAGATCCGCGAACTGCGGAATGTGATAGTGGCGCAGCGTCCTGGTGGTCACCACGCCGTGGTCGGTGCGCATGTCCTCGTAGAGCGCGGTGCCCAGCGCCTGGGCGACCCCGCCCTCCACCTGCCCGCGCAGCTGCACCGGGTTGAGCACCGTGCCCGCGTCCGCCACCTGGACCGATTGCAGAATCCGCACCTCACCGGTGCTCGGCCGGACCGCGACCCGGAAGGCGTGCACATTGAAACTCACCGAGCGTGGCGTCCCCGCGTGCGTGCCGTGCGCGAGGAGGTCACCGCCGGCGAGCAGCTGGGTTGCGGTGATCAGCTCCCCGCCGCAGCGCACGCCACCCCCTTCCAGCAGGCATTCGCGTTCGGGGTGCCCGCTGATCTCGGCGGCCCTGGCCAGCAGCATCGCGTGCAGTTCCAGCGCCGCCGCGTAGGAGGCCTTGCCCGCGACCACGATGCCGGTGGAACCGAAGGCGCCGGTGTCGTGACCGACGACGTCGGTGTCGGACTGGCGGATCCTGATCCGGTCGGCGGTGGTGGCGAGTGCGGTCGCGGTCAGCTGGGCGTGCACGGTGGTGGTGCCGTTGCCGAATTCCGCTGTGCCTACCCCGATCTCATAGGAACCGTCGGCGAGCAGGCGCGCGGTGGCGTCGGCGCGGTGGCCGCGTGGTGGCACGGTGGCGATCATCGCGACGGCCATGCCCTCGCCGACCAGCCAGTCCGGGCTCGGCGCGGTGACGCCGTTGCCGCGGCGCAGCGCCCGCTGGGCGGTGTCGAGGCACTGGTCGAGGCCGTAGCTGCCGAAGGTCAGGTCGCCCTCGTCGACTTCGGCGCCGGTGAACCGGTCGCCGGGGACCACCACATTGCGGCGGCGGAATTCGAACGGATCGACCCCGAGTTCGCGGGCCAGCTCATCGATCGCGCACTCGACGGCGAAGATCACCTGCCCCAGCCCGTAGCCGCGGAACGCGCCGGAGGGAACGTTGTTGGTGTACACCGCTTGTGCGTCGACCCGCTTGTTCGGGCAGCGGTACACCGCCACCGATTCGCCGACGGAATGGAACAGCACGCCCGCGCTGTGATTGCCGTAGGCGCCCGCGTCGGCGAGAACGTCGACCGCGAGCGCGGTCAGGATGCCCGCCGCGTCGGCGGCCGCGGTCACCGCGACCCGCATCGGGTGACGGCAGGGAGCCGAGGTGAATTCGTCGGTGCGAGTGAACTCGTACTGCACCGGATGCCCGGTCCGCAGCACCGCCAGCGCGATCAGATCCTCGACCAGCATCTCCTGCTTCGCCCCGAACCCGCCGCCGACCCTGGCCGTGAACACCCGCACGCGGTCCCGATCGAGCCCGAACACATGACAGAGTTCGTCGCGCACCAGGAACGGCACCTGTGAACTCGTCCGGACGACGAGCCTGCCCGCGTCGTCGAGCCAGCCGATGCCACCGTGGGTCTCCAGATTGACATGCTGCACCCGCGGCGAATGCCACACCCCACGAACTACTTTCGCCGCCTGCTCGATTCCGCCATCGAAGTCACCTACCCCACCGTGGATCTCGGCAACGAGATTGCGCCTGCTGTCCGCGATGCGCGCCGAGTCCGGCTTGTCCGCGTGCAGCTTCGGGGCGTCGTCGGCCACTGCGGCTTCGGGTTCGAACACCGCGGGCAGCAGGTCATATTCGACGCGCAGCGCGCGCACGCCTGCCCGCGCGGCATCCAGCGTCTCTCCCACCACCGCGGCCACGCGCTGTCCAGCGAAGCGCACCGTCCGATCAAGGACGAACGTGTCGTCCGGATCGTCCTCCCGCAGCTCGTGCCGCGCCGTCGAGAACGCCGTCGCGGGCGAGTCCGCATGAGTCAGCACCAGCCGCACCCCTGGAACCTCCTGCGCCGCAGCGGTATCGATGGACACGATGCGCGCGTGCGGATGCGGACTGGCGAGCACAGCCAGATGCCAGGGCGCACTCGGCGGCATCTGCTCCCCCGCTCCCGGCACCACGTCGAACGTGAACGCCTCCCCGCCACGCACGATCCGCACCCCAGCCGGAGCCCCCACCCCATCCCCGATCTGCCCGGCACCGTACTTCTGCCGCGTCGCCCCATCGATCCGCGCCTCGACAGCCCGCACCGCCGAATCCCCGACCGTCGGTCCTTCACCAGCCGAAACAGTGGTGCGCTCGCCGCCGAGCTCGTGAGCTCCCTTCACATACGAACCGACCGCAGGCCCTGCGGCGACGACCTCCTCGCCGTCGTCGGGAAAGCCGGCCGAGGTCGACGACTCTCGCCCGTCAGGACCCGAAGGCGTTGCGGAAGAACGCTCTTGCGCTCCGACGGCCGACACGTCCCGAGCCGACCTGTCCGCCCCTGATGGAGCTCCCTCCGCCTCGACCTCCTCCGCACCGACGGTCGATCGTCCCGTCCGCAGATCACCCGCCGGTGTGGGCACAGGTGCCGGTGTAGGCGCGAGAGCTTGCCGGGAAGTTGTGCACAGTGATGCACAGGACTCCAAGGCGTCGGCGATGGCGCGGTAGCCCGTGCAGCGGCACAGGTTTCCCTTCAGCAGCTCGGCGCGCTCGGCATCTGTGACGGGGGATGCCGACACTGGTGAGTCGCCGTCGACAGTCCGCCCGGCCGACAGGCCCGTCGCTGTGACAACCATTCCCGCAGTGCAGAACCCACATTGGAACCCGGCATGCTCGACGAAGCTGCGCTGCACCGGGTTCGGGCCGTCGCCGCCACTCAGCCCGGCAGCCGTCGTCACATTGCGACCCTCGGCGCGGTAGGCGGGGATCAAGCAGGAGTGGACCGGATCGCCGTCGAGTAGGACCGAGCAGGCCCCACAATCGCCCGCGTCACAGCCTTTCTTGACCGCGAGTTCGCCCTGTTCGCGGAGCAGGGTACGCAGGCATTGGCCGGGGCGCGCGGACACCTCGACCGCGCGGCCGTCGATGTTCAGCCTCATGAACCACCACCTGAGTTCACGCCGCCTCCCTGAGCTCGGCGGCCACCTCGGAGGCCAGCAGCCCGGTCACGTGCGCGCGCCAGTCCGGCGCGCCGTGCGGGTCGTCGAACCACAGCTCCGGCTCGATCTCGGCCAGCGCCTCGGCGACGTCGACATCGCTTGGCACAGTGTCGAAGTCGAGGACGATCGGGCGCACCGTCGCCGCGGTCACGGTGATCGCGCACCGGCCGTCGGCGGTACGCCTGCCCATCACCACCGCACCGGAACGGCCGAGTGGAGCCAGCGCGATCTTGCGAAAACTGGTGCGCGCCGACAAGCTCGATGCGGGAACCAGGAAGGACCGCACCACCGCACCGGCGGCAAGAACATTCTCACCAGCGCCGGTGACGAAGTCGCGCAACGGAATCAGCCGCTCACCACCACCACGCGGCCAGATGACCACCGTCGCGTCCAGCGCGACCAGCGCACCGAGGACGGCGCCGGCGGGCAGCGAAAGGCAGACGTTCCCGCCGACCGTCGCCGTGCGCCAGATCTTGTGCGAGGCCAGCAGCGCCCGGCAGCCCTGCGCGAACAGCGCGGTGCCAGGCCACTGCGGCCGCAGGACCGCCGACCCGAGTTCCCGGCCAGGCCTGGCGCCAGCCAGTTGCGCGAGCGTGCAGGTCGCGGCGATCTCGAGGCCGTCGCCGCGCTCCAGCAGGGGCGTCCAGCCGAGCGTGGTGATGTCGATCAGCCGGTCGAGGTGGTCGTGCGGTTCGGAGAACAGGAAGGTGCCGCCCGCCAGGACCGCGCTACCCGGGCCGACCTGTGCCAGGTCGGCCCGGTCGCGGGCGAGAACCACCGCCCGAACAGTGTCCAGATCCACGTTCACCTCGCTTGCCTCACCAGCCACAGTAGGGGCCTGGAGTTGCCACGATGTTGCGCGACACCCGCGCCGGATTGCGGGGTGGTTAACCCGGTGTTCGCCATCCAGTGTGCGCCGACCAGAACGAAACCGCAGTTCAGAACGCCAGCAGCGTGGCCTGTGCCTGGGCGGCATCGGCACCGACCGCGGCCTCGTCCACCGTCGTGACAACACCGTCACGCACGACTTCACGCCCGTTCACCAACAGCGCGGCCAAGGGTGGCGCTGACCCGAGCACCAGAGCGACGACCGGATCGTCGATACCCGCGTGCGCGGGCGTATCCAGCCGCCACAGCGCCAGATCGGCCAGCTTGCCCGGCTCGATCGACCCGATCTCGGCGTCCCGCCCGAGCACCCGCGCCCCACCCATGGTCGCCAGTTCCAGCGCGGCACGCACGGTCATCGCCCGCGGCCCGCCGACCGCCCGCGCGTACAGCAGCGCGTTGCGCGGTTCCTCGATCATCGAGCTCGACTCGTTGCTGGCCGCTCCGTCGACACCGAGGCCGACCGGTACCCCGGCCGCCACCAGATCCGCGGTGCGCGCGATCCCCGCCCCGAGCCTGCCGTTGGACGTGGGACAGTGCGCGACGCCGGTCCCCGTCCGCGCCATCGCGGCGATCGCCGGATCGTCGAGGTGCACGGCATGGGCGAACCAGACGTCGGAACCCAGCCAGCCCAGCTGTTCCATGTACTGCGCGGGCGTGCACCCGAAGTTCTCCAGGCAGAAGTCCAGCTCGTCGTCGGTCTCGGCCAGATGGGTATGCAGGCGGACCCCGGCCGACCTGGCCAGCGCCGCGGACTCCCGCATGAGATCACCGGTCACCGAGAACGGCGAGCACGGCGCGAGCGCGATCCGCACCATCGCGTCGAAGGACGGGTCGTGCCACTGCTCGATCGCCGCGGCGCTCGCGGCGAGAATGTCGTCGATCGACTCCACCACCGCGTCGGGCGGCAGCCCACCGTTGCCCTCTCCCAGATCCATCGATCCCCGCGCCGGGTGGAACCGCAGCCCGACCGCCGCCGCCGCACCGATCTCGGCCGCGAGCAGATCGCCGCCACCGCGCGGGAAGACATAGTGATGGTCCGACGACGTGGTGCAGCCGCTGCGCGCCAGCGCGACCAGCGCACCGGTCGCCGCCACCCGCACCGACTTCTCGTCGATCCGCGCCCATACCGGGTACAGCGTGGTCAGCCACTCGAACAGGGTGTTGTCGGCGGCCAGGCCGCGGGTGATCCACTGGTACAGGTGGTGATGGGTGTTCACCAGACCGGGCGTGAGCACGCACCCGCGGCCGTCGATCCGCGTCACCTCGGGCCCGAACGCGGGCGGCTTGCCCGCGCCGACAGCATCGATCCGATTGCCCCGCACCGTGACCCAGCCGTCGCGGTATTCGGTACCCGCCGCGTCGACGGTCACCACCGCGCACCCGTCGATCACCAGATCGGTCACGGCAGCCATGCGAGCCCCGCTTCGGGAGCGTCCGCGCGCTGCAATGTCGCGTGGATCGAGCCGTACGGACGATCCGCCGCCCAGCAGACCTCCCCCTTGTTCTCGATCCCGAACTGCGCCAGGTCGTACTCGAAGTGGTGTTTGTTCGGCGCCGACAGCCGGATCTCGGCGAGTACCGGGAACCGTTCCAGCACCGCGTTTCCCATCGCGTACAGCGTCTGCTGCAATGCCTTGGAGTAGGTTGTCGCGAACAGTTCGAGCAGCGTGGCCCTGATGCCCTCGTACACCTCGTCCCAGTCGAATCCGCCGATCTCGGCGAAGCGCCACCGCACGATCAGCGAGGTGGCGAGCACACGATCGTGTGTGGGGGCCAGCGTCGTGTACTCGTCGGTGAGGAAGTCGGCGAACTCCGAGCCGGTGGACTTGAGCAGCACCAGGTCCTTGATCCCGCCGACCACCCACGTCTGCCGCGCGTCGCCCTTACCCGCCACGGTCACCGCGGCGGTGCGCACCTCAGGGCCCTGCCGCACCCAGGTGTGGTCGTGCTCGCGTCCGTCCACCGAGACCCGCTGCCAGCCATAGGAATCCACGTCGATCCGCGCGCTCGACACCGGCTCGACCGTGTCGACGAAATGCTTCGCCAGCGCGATCGCATATTCCTCGACGGTGTCCAGGCCCGGCTTCTTCGCGTACACGAAGGCGGTGTGTTTCTGGGTATCGGTGGGCAGGACATGACGCTGGTCGCCCTCGATGTAGGCCGCCGCGAAATCGCCACGCAGGGTGGTCGAGACATTCACATCGCGGATCTCGTGGCGCGCATTCTCCTTGTAGAACCGCACAACCCGGTTCTCGGACTTTCCATAACTGTTGTCGGTCAACATGATCGGGCCACTCAGTGCCATCTGCTGCTCAGCTCCCTCGGTAGGTGGAATAGGCGAACGGCGACAACAGCAGCGGCACATGCAGATGCGGCTGCTCACCCACCGTGAACGCGACACAAACCTCCGGATAGAAGGTCTCGGTACCCTGCGCCGCAAAATAGCTGCCGGTGTCGAAGAACAACCGGTAGTCGCCCGGATTCAGCCCGGCCGCGAGTTCTTTCACCCGGCCGTCGGCATCGGTCAGCGCCTCGGTCAGGCGCTGGTCGCCGCGCATCAGCCAGACCGCGACGCCTTCGGCGGGCACCCCGCGCACGGCGTCGAGTACGTGCGTGCTCAGGCCGGTCACGCGTCTGCCACCGTTCGCGCGAGACGCAGCCGGGTGATCTTCGCCAATTCGCTACGCATGACCTGCCTTTCGGTCGACGGATCGTTGTCCAGCCGCGCCCGCAGGACGGCGAGCAGTTCCTCGCCGCTGCGCCCTGCCGCGCAGACCAGGTAGATATGGCCGAACTTCGCCTCGTAGTCGCGGTTGCCCGCGATGAGCTCCGCCTTGACCACGGCACCGGACACCCCGGACTGTTCGCGGGCCGATGCCGCCGAGGTCGGGCGTTCGCCGATCCGCGGGTGACCGGCGAGCGCCTCGTCGATCTCGGCGTCGTCGAGCGCGGCCAGCGCGGCGTCGGCGGCGTCGAACAGCGACTCCGCGGTGGCATAGGGACGGGCGGCGGCGACCGCCCGCGCCCAGCGTGGCGCGGAGCAACAGGAAAGCAATGCCGCCTCGGCGGCCGGGGCGGGTAATGCGTTGAATCCCGCGAGGCCGATCGCTTCGCTCGTCATCGATCCAGCATCGCCCGATCTCCCGGCAGTCGCCACCGTTGTGCACTCGGTCACGTCGGCGTGTCGTCGTCCTTGTGCTCCCCTGCTGTCATCGACCGGCAACATTGCCCTATTAATTTCACCGCCATGCCCCCTATCGACCCGGCGGCGTGCACCGGCATCGTCCTCGCGGCGGGCGCGGGCACCCGCTATGGCAAACCCAAGGCACTCGCCGAGAACGGTGCCTGGCTGCGTTCGGCGATCACCGCCCTGCACGAGGGCGGCTGCGAGCCGGTGGTCGTTCTGCTCGGCGCCACCGGACCCGATCCAGCCGGGCTCGGACTGCCACCGGACACCGCGTGGCGATGGGTCGACGACTGGGCCATCGGGCTCTCCGCGACGGTGCGCGCCGGCCTGCGCGCGGCCGCCGAGGCGGGCACGCGCTATGTGGCCTTCCTGCCCGTCGACATTCCCGATATCGGGGCCGATGTCGTCGCGCGGGTGCTCGCCGCGGCCCGCGCGAGCGAGAGCGGGCTCGCCCGTGGTGTGTTCTCCGACACACCTGGGCACCCCGTTGTGATCGAGAACAAGCACTGGGACGCCATTTCGGCAGGGTCCGCAGGCGATATCGGCGCCGGTTCCTATTTGGGCGGTAGACAGGATATGGTGTGCGTCACGTGCGACGACTTGGCGACAGGGGCCGATCGCGATTTCCCGGAAGTCGGCGCACGATGATCGGAGTTTGAGATATGCGCGATATCGTCGATGACCTTCTGCGAGTGTGGCATTCGGGCCGTACCGGTGGCCTCGCCACCGTGGTCCGTACCATCGGCACCAACGCGCTGCCTATCGGGTCGGGAATGCTCGTCACACCCAATGGCGGAGTCTTCGGATCCATCGCGTCCGGGCGGTTGGAAGAGACCGTCTACGCCGCGGCACTGGAAGCCGCGCAGACCGGGGTGCGGCAACTACGTCGCTACAGTTTGATCACCGGAATGGAATCGGTCTCCGACGACGGCCAGCTGGTCGACATCTTCGTCGAGCCATTCTCCTGCCGCGACTTTCCCGAATTCCCCGCCATCGCCGCCGACATCCAGGCCCATCGCCGGGTCACCGTCTTCACCGTGGTGTGGAATCAGGACCCCGATGTCATCGGCCAGCACCTGGTCACCGATCGCAAGCACGCCACCGAGCTCGTCGCCCTGCCCGAGTCGGACCTGTTCGTCGCGTCCTACTGCCCGCCGCCGCGCCTGATCATCTTCGGCGCCAACGCCTACGCGGCCACCCTGGCGGCCCAGGCACGGATGATCGGCTACCGGGTCAGCATCTGCGATTCGCGTCCCGAGTTCGCCGACCCGGCCTCGTTCCCCGGCGCGGAGGTCGTCGTGGACTGGCCGCACCGCTACCTGAACACCCTCTCGGCCGCGGGCGAAATCGACAGCAGCACGGGCATTGTCGTGCTGGCCAACGAACCGCGCTTCGAGATCCCGCTGCTCACCGTCGCCCTTCGCCTGCCCGAGCTGGGCTATCTTGCCGCCCTCGGCACCCCCGCCGACCAGGCCCGCCGCCTCGACGACCTGCGCGCGGGCGGCTTCGACGAGCCGACCCTGGCTCGACTACACGTGCCGGCCGGGCTCGAGTCCGGCCCGCGCACGCCCGCCGAGACCGCCGTCTTCGTCACCGCCGACTTCCTCGCCTCGCGCGCGGGCCTGCGCCTGGCCGCCCGCCGCGACTACGGGTCGGCGGCGGTCGGCCTGGCGATCTAGGGCCTACTTCAAGCCCGGGTTCTCCGCGTACACCTCGCGCAGGACCGACAGGTCGAACAGCTGCTCGGCCTTGATGTCGATCTTCGCGGTGCGCAAGGCTGCGATGTTCTGCTCGATCAGCGCGTCGGTCATCGACAGCAGGCCGTCGGTCCTGGTCGTTGCCGACACGACCAGGTCGTTCTGCGCGATGGCCTCCTTGGTCTGCTCACCGAGCTCGAGCTTCTGGTCCTTGCCGTAGACCTCGACGGCGAGCCTGGCCGACTCGGCCGGATCGGCGACGGCATCGCGCCAGCCCTTGATCTCGGCGATCAGGAACGCCTTGAGTTTGTCGCGCTCGTTGTCGATGGTCGACTGGGTGACCGTCAGCGTCTCCGCGACCAGCGGCAAGCCGAAATCGGCGAACAGGAAGTTCTCGTTCGCGAAGCCCTTGGCCGCCAGGGTGATCGGCTCGTTGGTCACATAGCTGACCCAGCCGTCGACCTCGCCGTTGGCCAAGGGCGTCGGATCGTACTGGGCGGGCACCACCGTCACCTCGCCCGGCGCGATGCCGTTCGCGGCCAGCAGGGCGCTGAAGATCAGCTGGTTGGTGTCCTGCACGCCGATCTTGCGGCCCTTCATATCGGCGGGTGATGTGATCGGCTTGCCTGCCGAGCTGACAATCGCGAACGGATTCTTCTGATAGGTCGCGCCGACGATCTTGGCGGGTAGCCCCTCCAGGATCGCGGGCGCGGTGGTCTGCGGCGCGGACAGGCCGATCCACACCTTGCCGGTGTCGAGCCCTGCCTCCACCGAGGTACTCGCCGCGCCACCCGCGATGAGATCTACCGCACCGAATCCCGCATCCTTGAAGTATCCCTTCGAATCGGCGAAATACTCACCCGCGAATTCGATGTTCTTCAGCCACGACAACTGCACCGCGACCTTGCCGTATTTCGAACCGTCGTCGGTCGAACCGTTCGGAGAACTGCCCGAACCGCCACCGCATGCGGCGAGCAGACCTGCCCCACCGAGCGCGGCGCCGGTCAGCGCGGAATAGCGGAGAAAGGAACGACGGTCGATACTGTTCATGCGCCGAATGTAGTTTCGGTGCGTTTCGTTCTCTTTGCGTCTGCGTTCCGCCGCTATTCCCGCCCGGACTACGCCTTACCCGCGCTCGGCCCGAACCGCGCGAGCACCAGATTCTCGATCACGCCGACGATCGCGTACAGCAGCACCGACACCACGGTCACCACCACGATCGACGCCCACAGCCGGTTGTACTGGAACATCGGAATGGCGCGCACCAGACTCGCGCCCAAACCCGTTCCACTACCGAGCCATTCACCGAGCAACGCGCCGATCAACGCACCGGGCACCGAGACGCGCGCCGCGGCGAACACCGAGGGCAGCGCGGCGGGGACCGCGACCATCCGCAGCCTGGTCCAGCGCGAGCCACCGTAGGCGGTCACCAATTCCATTGCCTGCCTTGGCGCCGCGCGCAGACCGGTCATGATCATCACCAGCGCCGGGAAGAACACCACGATCGCGGTCAGCACCGCCACCCCCGCCGTGCCGCGGCCGAAGACCAGCACCACGATCGGGCTCAACGCCACCAGCGGCACCGATCGCAGCAGCATCGCCACCGGCATGAACGTCTGCTGCACAGCCGAATACAGCACGAACAGCGCAGCCACCCCCAGCGCGCCGAGCATGCCGACTGTGAAGCCGATCGCGGCGTCGCGCAAGGTGATCGTGAGGTCGTCGAGAATCGCCTGCCGGGCGGTCCCGGCACCCGGCGCGGTCACCAGGTAGCGCCAGATGTCCGAGGGCGTCTTGCCGACCCTCGGCCCGATCTGCGGGAACGCCCGCAGGAACAGCGACCAGATGATCAGCAGCAGGATCAGCGAGGTCGCCAGCGGCAACAGGAACCGGCCGATCCGGCGCAGCACGGTGGCCGTCATCGCCCCTCCTCCGCGGTCGCCGTCCACGGCGTGATCAGTCGCGCGGCCACCGCGACCAGCAGATAGCCGAGCCCGGCCAGCGCGGCGGCGGCCAGCGCCATGCCCCAGGTGCGCGGCACGTTGTAGGCGGTCTGCGCGGCCGTCAGCGCGACCCCGATCCCGCTGTCGACCCCGCCCAGATACTCGCCGATGATCGCGCCGAGCACCGCCGACGGCGCGGCGATCTTCAAGGCGGCGAACGTATTCGGCAGCGCCGCGATCGCCTGCACCCGGTACAGCTGCTGCCAGCGCCCGCCACCGTAGGCGCTCACCAGGTCGAGGCTCGCCGGATCGGCCGAGCGCAAGCCGGTGACCGCGCCGACCATGGTGGTGAAGAAGCAGTACATGGCGGCAAGGAACACCGTCGGCGTGCGGCCGCCGAAAACCACCAGGATGATCGGGCCCAGCGCCACCAGCGGCGTGCAGTAGCTCAGGATGGCCAGCTGGGTGGCAAGCGGCTCGATCCGCGGGATCAGCATGATCAGCGCCGCGATCCCGATCGCGAGCGCGTTGCCCCAGAGGAAACCCTGGAGCGCGCCCGCCGCGGTCACCTGGAAGTTCGGACCGTACAGCCCCCAGCCGTCCGACCACATGGTCGACAGCACCCGCCACGGCGTGGGAATCGTGCCCCCGGCCACCCCGGCCGCAGCCAGGATCCACCACAGCGCGATCAGCGCCGCGACGCCGAGCGCACCGGCGACCCGCTGCGCGCCACTCATGCCACGCCGCCGCGCCCGAACAGCAGCTCGGACAGGTAGTCGCAGAGCTTGTGGAATTCCGGGGTTCGCATCATCTCGGGCGTGCGCGGCCGGGGCAGATCGATCTCGACCACCTCGAGCACCCGCCCCGGGCGCGGGCTCATCACAGCCACGACATCGGAGAGGAACACCGCCTCGCCGATGCCGTGGGTGACCATCAGCGTCGTCGCGGGCTTCTCGGTCCAGATGCGCAGCAGTTCCAGGTTCAGCCGCTGCCTGGTCATGTCGTCGAGCGCGCCGAAGGGTTCGTCGAGCAGCAGCACCGACGGCTGCACCACCAGCGCCCGCGCGATCGAAACCCGTTGGCGCATTCCGCCGGACAACTGCGCGGGCTTGGCCTTCTCGAACCCCTCCAGGCCGACCAGCGCGATCAGCTCGGCGATCCGCTCCGGTTCGACGGGCAGCCCGGCCACCTGCAACGGCAGCCGGATATTCGACTCGACGCTGCGCCACGGCAGCAGCGCCGAATCCTGGAAGGCGATCCCGAGCTGATGACCGCCGCGCAATTGTTCCGGCGTCTGCCCGTTGATCCGCGCGTTGCCCGCGCTCGGCGCGTCCAGGCCCGCCAGAATCCGCAGCACCGTCGATTTGCCGCACCCCGACGGGCCGAGCAGGGACAGGAATGCCCCGGTCGAGGTCTGCAGATCGACCGAGTCCAGCGCCTCGACGGTATTGCGGCCTGCCCGGAAGGTCTTGCTCAACCCGGTGATATCGATCCCGGTTGTAACGCTGCCGGGGATTTCCTTACCCATGCTCGTCACCATAAGAGTGGCTGGTTGCGGCGGTATTTCCGATTCGCAGGCAGTATTGCGCGGCCGTTAACCGTGCTCGAGGTCACCGACAATTCTGCACCGGTAACGAAAATGTCCCGGCGGAGGACATAGAGTGTCGGAGGATCTGACAGCCCAACGGCCGTCGAGCGCATACCGCTCGGCCGACGGGGGAAACACTGCGATGACGGGGCCGACAGGGCCCGTGGACTGGGAACCGACTGTTCGATGAAGCTCTCTGCACTACGTAACGTGGCCGCCCTGCGCACCACCGCCGTGGCTCTGACTGCCGCCCTGTCGGTGGCCGTGATCGCCGCAGGCGGCGCCGCATCCGCCGAGCCCGAGAAGCCCTCTGCCGTGTCGTCCGTCGTCAAGGACGGTCGCACCTGGCATCTGAAGGTGTACTCGGCGGCGATGAAGAAGGACATCACCATCGACGTGCAGCGGCCTGTCGACGAGTCCAAGCCGGCGCCCAACTTCTACATGCTCAACGGCCTCGACGCCGGCGAGGGCTCCGCGAGCTGGTCCGCGCAGACCAACGCGCTCGGCTTCCTCGCCGACAAGCAGGTCAATGTCATCCAGCCGATCGGTGGCCGCGGCAGCTACTACACCGACTGGAAGCAGGAAGACCCGCGGCTGGGTCTGAACAAGTGGACCACCTTCTTCACCCAGGAGCTCCCGCCGCTGCTCGACGCCACCCTCAACTCGACCGGCCTCAACGCGCTGGCCGGGCTGTCCACCTCCGGCACCTCGGTGCTGCAGCTGGCCGAGGCCAAGCCGGGGCTGTTCAAGTCCGTCGCCGCCTACAGCGGCTGCGCGCAGATCGCCGACCCGATGGGCAAGCAGGCCGTCAAGTTCTCCGTGGAGACCTGGGCGGGCGGCAAGACCGCGAACATGTACGGCGCCGACAACGACCCGGCCTGGGTCGACAACGACCCGGTCGTCAACGCGGAGAAGCTGCGCGGCACCAACCTCTACATCTCCAGCGGTAGCGGCATGCCGACCAACGCCGACGTCGCGTACTACCTCAACGGCTCGCCCGGCCCGATGGGCGTGGTCAACCTCGGCCTCGGTATCGGTATCGAAGCGGCGACCAACGCGTGCAGCCAGAACCTGAAGGCCAAGCTGGACTCGCTGGGTATCCCGGCGACCTACCAGTTCACCCCGATGGGCACCCACTACTGGCCGTACTGGGAGCAGGCGCTGCACGAGTCGTGGCCGCTGCTCGCCCAGGGCATGGGTATCTGATTCAGCGAACACCGCAAACGGGAGGCATCCGATCGGATGCCTCCCGTTTCGCGTTCGGTCAGGTCGGCAGTGCCGACGGCCGGACCGAGAGCCCGGACCGGATGAAATAGGCGATCTCGTCGCAGATCTCGTCGACCGAAATCGCGTCGCCGGGAACGGTCGCGTGCACCATCTCCTGGGCCAGGGAATTCACCGCGCCGATCAGGGCGAGCGTGAACAGGTGCACACTGCGCGATTCCGCTTCACCGCGCGCGGCGGCGCGCTGCGCTTCCCTGGTGAGCAGGCCGGAGACCGACCGCCGTTGCATGCGCCGCCATTCCTCCACCGCCGGGCTCACGCCGACCACCTCGACATAGAACACCCGGGCCGCGCGCCGGTCGCGGCAGGTCACCGCGAGAAAAGCACGGAAGCTCTCCACCACGCGCACCACCAGCGGCTGCTCGCTTGCCCGTTCCAATGCCTCGTCGACGCGGTGCAGCGCGGCGGTGTTCAGCCGGTCGACCAGCGCGATCAACAGCGCTTCGCGACTGCCGATGTCCTCGTAGAAACTGCGGGTCGACACATTCGCCGTCGCGCACAAGCGCTCGATCGATGTCGACGCATAACCCTGGGTACCGAATAGTTCCAGCGCCGCGTCGGTCAACCGGTTGCGGCGCATGGCTACTCGCTGCTGACGCGACAATCCACCGTAACTACGACCACTATCGGTTTCATTCACACGCCGAACCACCCGTGAATGCTAGCGCGCAACCGCCGGGCATCCGGGCGAATCGAAAACTGTCCAGGTCATGAATTCCACTGGCACAGCGGAATTGTCAGCCCTCGCTGTCATCGAGTGGCTCGGCCAGCGGCCAGCCACCGGCCGCCAGATGCGAGGCCACTCGGGAGACGTCGTCGGGATCGGGCTGCTCTTTGGCGAAATCGGCGATCGCCGCTTCGATCTCGGCCTGACTGATGGATTCCCGATTCGGGTTGGCCTCGATCAGCTTCTCGCCGACCACCACCACCTCGTAGTCGGTGAGGTGCCGATGCAGCACCGCGAACAACGCGACATAGTCCGATTGCGGGATACCCTGCGGATATCCGGCGCGCAGCCAGCCGAGGACGCGCGAGAGCAGGTTCGGCCGGACGGCGGGGTGGGGGGACGGCTCTGTCATCGAGTCCTCGCTCATGCTTGACCGAACAGATGAATACCGAACTGGTGGGCGATGAACGCCTTGGCGGTGAACAGGATTCCGGCGATCACCACGGTGACGATGATGACCAGGCAGATCAGCGCGCCCGCCAGTGCCGGGTAGTTCCGGCGCACGCGGCCCTGCGGGTCCACCGTCTCGGCATTGGCCCACCAGCGCACCGCGAAGGCGAATACGGCGGGCACGCCGGCGCCGAAGACCAGCGCGGCCAGCACCACTTCCCACAGTGAACTCAGATTCGTGATCACGGTATGCACGTTCGCTCCCCTCTACCCGGCGTGGTTCTGTTCGATCGACGACTGCGGCGGCGCACCGTCGGGCCACTCGTTCACATTGTGGGTGCCGACCGGGTCACGCCGCGACCGCAGGTAGATGCCGAGCGCACCGAAGATCAGGATCCCGAAGACGACGAGGACACCGGGCAGGCCACCGATGAAGTGCGCGATCGCCCAGCAGATCGCGCCGACGACGCCTGCCATCGGCAGCGTCAGCAGCCAGGCAACGGCCATCCGGCCCATCACCCGCCACCGCACCTCGGCGCCCTTGCCGATGCCGGTGCCGAGGATGGAGCCGGTCGCGGTCTGGGTGGTCGACAGCGGCAGGCCGAAATGCGCGGAGGTGAGGATGATCGCCGCCGAGGTCGACTCCGCCGCGAGACCCTGCGGCGACTCGATCTCGACCAGGCCCTTGCCCAGCGTCCGGATGATCCGCCAGCCGCCGAGGTAGGTGCCGAGGGCGATCGCGACCGCACAGGCCGACATCACCCACAGCGGCATGTGGTCGTCCTTGTCGAGCGAGCCGTAGGCGACCAGCGCCAGGAAGATGACGCCCATCGTCTTCTGCGCGTCGTTGGTGCCGTGGGCGAGCGAGACCAGCGACGCCGACCCGATCTGGCCCCAGCGGAAGCCCTCGTTCGACTTGTCCTCGTCGATGCCGCGGGTGATCCGGTACACCAGGTAGGTGGCGATGGCGGCGACCAGCGCGGCGATCACCGGGGCGAGAATCGCGGGGATCACGATCTTGATCAGCACACCTTCGGAGCCCGACACCCAGATCACGCCGCTCCAGCCGAGCGCGGCGATCGTGGAGCCGATGAGCCCGCCGAACAGGGCGTGCGAGGAACTCGACGGCAAGCCGAGCAACCAGGTCAGCAGATTCCACAGAATGCCGCCGACCAGGCCGGCGAACACGATGACCAGCAGATCTTGTCCGCCCACCTCGTTCAATTGGACGATGCCCTTGGCCACAGTCGCCGCCACCGATACCGACAGGAAAGCGCCGATCAGATTCAGCACGCCGGAGAGCGCCACCGCCACGCGCGGCTTCAAGGCACCGGTGGCGATCGAGGTCGCCATGGCATTGGCCGTGTCGTGGAATCCGTTGGTGAAGTCGAATACGAGAGCTGTGGCGATGACGATCAACAGGACCATTAGTTCGGCGCTCACCCGAACAGTGTGTCGTATGCCCGCACCGGATTGCCAAACCGTTGCGGGAAAATCCCCCGCCGGGTCAGCCGGCCGCCCCCAGCGCGCGGACCGCGTCGATCGTGTCAGCCTGCGCGGGCTCCTTGTCCGGCCGGTATCGCAGCACTCTGGCGAACCGCAGGGCGACGCCGCCGGGGTACCTGGTGCTGGTCTGGACGCCGTCGAGCGCGATCTCGACGACGAGTTCGGGGCGCAGGAACACGGCGTGACCGTCGGTGTGCGTCTGGTAGCGCGGGAACTGTTCGGTCTGCCAGCGCAGCAGCTCGTCGGTGAGGCCCTTGAACGTCTTGCCGACCATCACCGGCTCGCCCGTCTCCGGATCGAGGGCGGCCAGGTGCAGGTTCGACAGGAATCCGGTGCGCCTGCCGTACCCCCACTCCGCGCCGATCACCAGCAGGTCGAGGGTGTGCGCCGGTTTGATCTTCTGCCAGGACTTGCCCCGTCTGCCCGCCGCGTACGGCGCGTCGAGCGACTTGACCATCACGCCCTCGTTGCCGACCGCCAGCGCGTCGTCGTAGTACTCGGCGGCGGCCTCGGCATCGGGCGCGACGAGCGCGGGAATGCTGTGCTCGCCCGCCACCCGGTCGAGCATGGTGCGGCGCACGCGCAGCGGCTCGTCGAGCAGGTCGACGCCGTCGAGGTGCAGGCAGTCGAAGAAGTAGGGGTGCAGCAGCAGTTCCCTGGTGTCGCCGACGGTGGCGAACCGGCTCATCGTCTCCTGGAACGGGCGCGGGCGGCCCGCGTCGGTCAGCGCCAAGGTCTCCCCGTCGAGAACCACGCTGGTGCAGTCGAGGCCCGCGACCAGCTCGACCAGTTCGGGAACGCCCGCGGTGATGTCGCGCAGGGCCCTGGTGAACACCCACACCTGCTCGCCGCTGCGGTGCACCTGGATGCGGGCGCCGTCGAGTTTGTGTTCGACGCTCACCTGGGTGCCGAGTTCGGCCAGCGCCTCGTCCAGCGAGCCGCCGGGTGACGCGAGCATCGGCGCGACGGGCCTGCCGACCTCGAGCCGGAACGCGCTCAGCGCCGCCTCGCCGCCGGTGACCGCGGCGGCGGCGGTCGCGGGCAGCTGCCCGGACAGCATGTGCGCGCGCCGCACCACCTCGACCGGGATGCCGGTGGACTCGGCCAGCGCTTCGACGACGACCGCGGTCAGCGCGCCTTGGCGGAGTTCGCCGGTGAGCAGCCGGATCAGGAAGGACTGTTCGTCCGTTGTCGCGGCCGTGAACAGCGACGTCAGCAGTTCGCGCCTGCGCAGGGTCGAGCCGGTGCCGCTGAGCCCGGTCAGCTGCGAGAAGACATCGTCGACCGCGCCGACGGTGAGGTGCGCCGCCGCGCTCGGCGGCGTGTCCAACCCGGCCACCGTGCGCCAGCCCGCCCCGATCCGGCCCTGCACCAGCTCACCGGAGAGCCAGGCCACCACGGTCCCGATTTCCTGCGGGCTCGCGGCAGCGAGGAGCTCGGCCAGCGCGGCGATCTTCGCCTTGCGCGACCGGGTCGCTCGCACCGCCGCCGAGGCCGCGACGACATCGCTGAACAGCACTCGACGACCGTAACCCGGCGGTGTGACACATCGCTCAGCCCACGCTGTTAAGAATCCATTGGCAAGGCTGCGAAACCGCCCATAAACTGGACATATGGCCAAGACCTATGTCGGTGCGCGGCTGCGCCAGCTGCGCACCGAGCGCGGGCTGAGCCAGGTCTCACTGGCCCAGAAGCTGGAGATCTCGGCCAGCTATCTCAACCAGATCGAGCACGACGTGCGCCCGCTCACGGTGCCGGTGCTCAAGCGGATCAACGAGGTCTTCGGGGTCGACCCCGCCTTCTTCTCGGCCCACGACGACACCCGGCTCATCGCCGAACTCCAGGAAGTCGTGATGGACGCCGAGCTCGGCATCGAGGCCGACACCCAGGAGATCGCCGACATGGTCTCGGCGCATCCGAGCATGGCGCGGGCCCTGGTCGCCATGCACAACCGGTACCGCAACACCAGCGCCCAGCTGGCCGCCGCCACCGAGGACCGCTTCTCCGACGGTTCCGGCAGCGCCGCGATCAGCAAGCCGCACGAGGAAGTGCGCGACTACTTCTATCAGCGCCAGAACTACATCCACGAACTCGACACCGCGGCCGAGGACCTGACCGCCCGCATCCGCTTCCACGGCGGCGAGGTGAGCACCGAGATCGTCCGGCTGCTGCGCTCGCACGGCGTGCGCATCGTCGAGCGGATCGACCTCGGCGAGGGCGTGCTGCACCATTTCGACCCCGAGACCAAGCAGCTCGAGATCTCCCCGCACCTGTCCGGCGGGCAGCGCACCTTCAAGCTGGCCGCCGAGCTCGCCTACCTCGAGTGCGGGCCGCTGCTCGACAAGCTGGTCGAGGAGGGAAATTTCGCCTCCGACGCCTCGCACAAGCTGGCCATGCTCGGCCTGGCCAACTACTTCGCCGCGGCGACGGTGTTGCCCTACACCCACTTCCACGAGGTGGCCGAGGACTTCCGCTACGACATCGAGCGCCTGTCGGCCTTCTTCTCGCAGAGTTACGAGACCATCTGCCACCGGCTTTCGACCCTGCAGCGGCCGAGCCTGCGCGGCGTCCCGTTCTCCTTCGTCCGCGTCGACCGCGCGGGCAACATGTCGAAACGCCAGTCCGCCACCGGTTTCCACTTCTCCGCCAGCGGCGGCACCTGCCCGCTGTGGAACGTCTACGAGACCTTCGCCTACCCCGGCAAGATCATGACCCAGATCGCCCAGATGCCCGACGGCCGCAAATACCTCTGGGTCGCCCGCACGGTCGAACGCCGCGCCACCCGCTACGGCCAGCCCAGTAAAACCTTCGCCATCGGCCTCGGCTGCGAACTCCGCCACGCGGGCCGCGTCGTCTACGCCGACGGCATCGACCTGGGCGAGGCCACCGCCACCCCCATCGGCGCGGGCTGCCGGGTCTGCGTCCGCTCCAACTGCCCCCAACGAGCCTTCCCACCCCTGGGCAAGGCCCTCGACATCAGCGAACACCGCAGCTCGGTCTCCCCCTACCTGATCAAATAGCCCGCACCAGGCGACTCACGCACTGAGCGGGTGACTCGCCAGATATTCGGCCACCGCCCGGCGCAGTATGTCACTCGGCGTTGTTTCCGCCGCATCGGCATAGGCGGCCAGGCGCGCATCCAACTCTGCGGGAAGTCGCACGGTCCGCACCGGACTGTTTCCACCACGCGTGCCCCCCACCGGGCGGCCCATCACCAGCTCGGGCCCCACTTCGATCGGGCCGACCACCGCGTAGTCGCCGTTCTCGAACTCGGCCGCCATCGCTTCATACTCTTCAGGGCTACGCCTTGCCATCACTGGATCTCCGTTCCGCTTCATGCGCCCGTTGCGGCCGCTGCCGGACATTTGTCGGCAGCTCGAGACCGGAAAGCGCGCACACCTCCGCAGCCACCCTCGCGGTGAGTCTCATCGCGTGAAACACCTCCCAACTGACGTCCTCGACGTTCTCGGCTACAACCTCGAGCCACGGCTCGTTCTCCAGCCGCCCGACGAAAACGAACACGAATGCTTCCGGGGCCGTCCTCGATTTCACCGCGTATCGCAGGGCCGGATACGAGATGATTGCGCGAATCTCGTCTTCCAGGATGCCGTGCTTCAACGCAGATTGGTTGACGTGGATCCGCACTGTTTAAGTGTATGACACTTACCCGCCGAGTGCCATCACCGGGGCAAGGGCCGACCAAGAAGGCATCTCCTCCGGGATGGCCGAAATCACCTCTGCTCGCCTCAGGTGGGCCGTCGCGGCACCGCTATCGGATCGAACGGCCGGACAAGGGGGCTACCGTCCGCCGCGTAAACGCGGAATCATAGATTGCGCAGGAATAGCAACAACCTCTCGGACGCCGAAAGTCAGGAGGCGTCGATGCAGATCCCATCGCGACGAGTAGCCCGAATCGCTGTCGGCGTCCCCTTCGCGCTGGCTGTCTCGCTGTCCGGCGTGGATGCGCACGCACAGGATTCGAGCCGGATCACCGTGATCGAGACCGAGTACTCGATCACCGTGTCCAGGGCCAATGTGCGGGCAGGTAACTACACCCTCGATGTGCGGAACAACGGCGGAACCCGCCACGACCTGGTCATCGCGGGCCCCGGCGTCGATTCCCGCACCCCGGCGCTCGAGGCAGGCACCAGCAGCGAACTGAAGGTCACCTTGCGGTCGGGCACCTATGCGCTCTGGTGTTCCGTCGGCAAACACCATTCGCTCGGAATGCGCTCCAGCATCTCGGTCTCCTGACCGCGGGCCCCGACTCCAGGTGAGGTCAGAAGGCTTCCTCCGGGACGGCCATGATGTCGTTGTCGAGGGTGGCGAGGATGTTCTTGGTCGCGGTGAGTTCGGGGAGGACGTTCTTGGCGAAGAAGCTCGCGGCGGCGATTTTGCCCTGGTAGAAGGGGCGGTCTTTGGGGGTGGCCTCGGCGGCGAGGGCGGCGGCGGCGATGTCGGCCTGGACGAGCAGGCGCCAGGCGATGAGGAGGTCGCCGACCGACATCAGGAAGCGGACCGAGCCGAGGCCTACCTTGTAGAGCTCGGTGGGGTCGGTCTGGCCCGCCATGGCGTAGCCGGTGAGGGTGGCGCCCATGGCGGCGATGTCGGCCTGGGCGGTGCGCAGCAGGGCGCGTTCGGTGCCGAAGCGGCCGGAGTCGTTGTCCAGGTAGGCGGTGATCTTGGCGTTCACGTGGGCCAGAGCGGCGCCACGATCGCGAATGATCTTGCGGAAGAAGAAGTCCTGGGCCTGGATCGCGGTGGTGCCCTCGTAGAGGGAGTCGATCTTGGCGTCGCGGATGTACTGCTCGATCGGATAGTCCTGCAGATAACCGGAGCCGCCGAGGGTTTGCAGTGACTCGGTGAGCAATTGGTAGGCACGCTCGGAACCGACGCCCTTGACGATCGGCAGCAGCAGATCGTCGACGCGATGCGCGAGCTCCGGCTCGGCGCCCGAGACCAGCTGCGCCACATCCTCGTTCTGATGCGCGGCGGTATACAGATACACCGCGCGCAATCCCTCCGCGTACGCCTTCTGCATGGCCAGCGACCGCCGCACATCGGGGTGATGGGTGATGGTCACCCGCGGCGCGGCCTTGTCCGACATCTGCGTCAGATCCGCGCCCTGCACCCGGGTCTTGGCGTACTCGAGCGCGTTCAGATACCCGGTCGACAGCGTCCCCGACGACTTCACGCCCACCGTCATCCGCGCGTTCTCGATCACCTTGAACATCTGCGCGATGCCGTTGTGCACGTCACCGACCAGCCAGCCCTTGGCGGGCACCGAGGTGCCACCGAAGGTGAGCTCGCAGGTCGGCGAGGACTTGATCCCCATCTTGTGCTCGATGCCGGTCACATACACACCGTTGCGCTCGCCGAGTTCCAGCGTCTCGGGATCGAAGAGGAACTTCGGCACATAGAACAGCGACAGCCCCTTGGTGCCCGATCCGGCGCCTTCGGGCCTGGCGAGCACGAGGTGGAACATATTCTCGGCCACGTCACCGACGTCACCACCGGAGATGAACCGCTTCACCCCCTCGATATGCCACGACCCGTCGGGCTGCGGCACGGCCTTGGCGCGGCCCGCGCCCACATCGGACCCGGCATCGGGCTCGGTGAGCACCATGGTCCCCTGCCAGCCGCGCTCGAAACCACCACGCGCCCAGCGTTTCTGCTGCTCGGTGCCGATCCCGTAGAGCACCGAGCCCATCAGCGGACCCATGTTGAAGAAGCTGGCCGAGGGATTGGCGCAGATGACGAGCTCGTTGATGGCCCACATCAGCACGCTCGGCGCGGGCGTGCCGTCCATGCCCTCCGGCATGCCGAGCCGGTACCAGCCCGCTTCGTGCACCGCGTCGACCGTCTTGCGCAGCGACTCGGGCACCGTGATCTCGAAGGTCTCGGGGTGATAGACCACCGGATGCCGGTCGGCATCGGCGAACGAATCCGCGATCGGGCCCTCGGCCAGGCGCTTCACCTCGTCGAGGATCTGCCGCACCGTATCGGAGTCCAGGTCGCCGTAGGCGCCGGTATCGAGGAGTTTGTCGAGATTCAGCACCTCGAAGAGGTTGAACTCGATATCACGTAGGTTCGCCTTGTAGTGCCCCATCGAGCCTCCTCGACTGACCACACACGGCCCGATAGCCGCGTGATTCGGCTGTTCGACGTCTACGAATTCGAAGCGTGCCGCACCGTGGCATCCCTACGCAACCGTAGGCACGCCACCGCCCTGATGATTTGTTCACACGGATGAAACAGACGAAACGGACACGTGACCGAGAGATATTCCGGTGCAACATGTTCCATCTACCGTTCCGCTCACGAATACAGCCGCTGTATACAACTCGGTGTACATCCGTTATCCGGGGCAGCGGTGGCGATGAGGAGAACCGCCCATGTCTGATTCCCGTTTGGTCAAGGCACTCACGGTGCCCGCCGCGGTGGCCGTCGCAGGCCTGTTGCTCACCGGCTGCGGTGCGCGTGACGACGCGTCCACCGGCTCGAACGCCGTGTCCTGCGTCGACACCACCAAGGACACGATCAAGGTCGGTTCGCTGCACTCACTGTCGGGCACCATGGCCATTTCCGAAGTCACCGTGGCCAATTCGACCAAGCTGGCGATCGACCAGATCAACGCCGCAGGCGGCGTGCTCGGCAAGAAGATCGAGATCGTCCTCGAAGACGGCGCATCGGACCCGAAGACCTTCGCCGAGAAGGCCGAGAAGCTGATCAGCTCCGACTGTGTCGCGGCGGTGTTCGGCGGCTGGACCTCGTCGAGCCGCAAGGCCATGAAGCCCAAGTTCGAGAACCTGAACTCGCTGCTCTACTACCCCGTGCAGTACGAGGGCCTGGAAGACAGCAAGAACATCTTCTACACCGGCGCCACCACCAACCAGCAGATCATCCCCGCGCTGGACTACCTGAAGCAGAAGGGCATCAAGTCCCTCTACCTGGTCGGCTCGGACTACGTCTTCCCGCAGACCGCCAACCGCGAGATCAAGGCCTACGCCGCGGCCAACGGCATCGAGATCAAGGGCGAGGACTACACCCCGCTCGGCTCGACCGACTTCTCCACCATCGTCAACAAGGTCCGCAGCGCCAAGGCGGGCGCGGTGTTCAACACCCTCAACGGCGACTCCAATGTCGCGTTCTTCCGGGAGTACACGAACGCGGGCCTGAAAGCCGCTGAGATGCCGGTGGTTTCGGTGTCGATCGCCGAGGAAGAGGTCGCCGGTATCGGCGCGCAGAACATCGCGGGCCAGCTGACCGCCTGGAACTATTACCAGACCGTCGACTCCCCGGTGAACAAGAAGTTCGTCGCCGACTACAAGGCCGCCTTCGGCGCCGACAAGCCCACCTCGGACCCGATGGAGGCCGCCTACGCCTCGGTCTTCCTGTGGAAGAACACCGTCGAGAAGGCCAAGTCGTTCGGCGTGGCCGACGTGCAGGCCGCCGCCGACGGCGTCAGCTTCGAAGCGCCGGAGGGCACCGTCACCATCGACGGCTCCAACCACCACATCACCAAGACCGCCCGGATCGGCGAGATCCGCCCTGACGGCCTGATCTACACGGTGTGGGATTCCGGCAAGGCGATCACCCCGGACCCGTACCTGAATTCCTACGACTGGGCCAAGGGCCTCAAGTAAGCAGCCCGAAGGTGTGGGACGTGCTTCCGGCGCGTCCCACACCGCCCGTCTTTCCAAGGAGTCCGCTGCAATGGACGTGCTGATCGGCCAGCTCTTCACGGGGTTGAGCCTGGGATCCATTCTTCTGCTCGCCGCACTCGGCCTCGCGCTGACCTTCGGTCAGATGGGCGTCATCAATATGGCGCACGGCGAGTTCATCATGGCCGGCTGCTACACCACCTACGTTGTGCAGCAGGTCTTCTCGTCGGCGGGCGTCTCGCTGGTCGTGTCGCTGTTGCTCGGCTTCCTCATCGGCGGCCTGCTCGGCGCCGCGCTGGAAATGGGCCTGATCCGCTACATGTACGACCGTCCGCTGGACACGCTGCTGGTCACCTTCGGTGTCGGGCTGGTACTCCAGCAGGCCGCGCGGGACATCTTCGGCGCACCCGCCAAGAACGTGCTCGTGCCCGAATGGCTCAGCGGCGGAATCACTATCGCCGGTGCCGTGGTGCCCAAGACCCGCATCTTCATCCTGGTACTGGCGATCGTCGCGGTGACCGCGCTGGCCGCCGTCCTCAAGGCCACCCCGATGGGCAGGCGTATTCGCGCCGTCGTGCAGAACCGTGGACTGGCCGAAACCAGCGGTATATCCAGCAGATTCACCGATATCAGCACGTTCTTCATCGGCTCCGGGCTCGCCGGCGTCGCCGGTGTGGCGCTCACCCTGATCGGCTCGACGAGCCCGACCATCGGTCAGAGCTATCTGATCGACGCGTTCCTGGTGGTCGTGATCGGTGGCCTCGGTCAGATCAAGGGCACGGTGATCGCGGCGTTCGCGCTCGGCCTGCTCAACTCGTTCATCGAATACTCGACCACCGCGTCCATCGCGAAGGTGATCGTGTTCGTGCTGATCGTCATCTTCCTGCAGGTCCGCCCGCAGGGTCTGTTCACCGTGCGGACGAGGAGCCTGGCATGAACGGTCAGCGGCCGGAGGCGGCAGCGCAGTGTAACCACGCAGGCCGCCCGGTCATGCCAGAAAGGACGCAGTCATGACCGCACTCACCGAACGCCTCAGGGCGTACCCCCGGCTGACCCCGCTCGCCGGCTTCGCCATCGCCGCCTTCCTGCTGTTCGCGGTGGCCCCGGCGGTCCTGAGCGACTTCCGGCTGAACCTGCTCGCCAAGTTCCTCTGCTTCGCCATCGTGGCGGCGGGCATCGGATTGGCTTGGGGCCGTGGCGGAATGCTCACCCTGGGCCAGGGCGTGTTCTTCGGCATCGGCGCCTACATCATGGCCATGCACATGCAGCTCGCCGACGCCGCTCGCCTCGGCAACGACGTCCCGGAGTTCATGGAGATCTCCGGCATCAGCGAACTGCCCGGGTTCTGGCAGCCGTTCGCCTCAGCGCCGATGGCCATCCTCGCCATCCTGGTGCTGCCCGCGCTGGTGGCCGCCGTGCTCGGCTACGGCGTGTTCAAGCGCCGGGTGCGTGGCGCGTACTTCGCCATCCTGAGCCAGGCGCTGGCCGCGGCGCTGGCGATCCTGCTCACCGGCCAGCAGGCCATCGGCGGCTTCACCGGCCTGTCGGACTTCCGCTCCTTCTTCGGATTCCGGCTCTCCGACCCCGTCAACCGCCAGATGCTGTTCTTCATCGCCGCCGGCACGCTGCTGCTGGTCGTCGCGCTGATCCGCCAGCTCAACCGCAGCCGCTACGGCGAACTGCTGGTCGCGGTGCGTGACGCGGAGGAGCGGGTGCGCTTCCTCGGCTACGACCCCGCCAACATCAAGATCGTCGCCTATGTGGTGGCGGCGTTCCTGGCAGGCATCGCGGGTGCGCTGTTCACCCCGATCGTCGGCATCATCTCCCCCGCCGACATCGGTGTCGTCCCGTCGATCGCCTTCCTCATCGGTGTCGCGATCGGTGGCCGCACCACGCTGCTCGGCCCGGTCCTCGGCGCGATCGGCGTCGCCTGGGCGCAGACCTCGCTGTCGGAGTCGTTCCCGTCCGGCTGGACCTACCTGCAGGGCGTGCTGTTCATCGTGGTCGTCGGATTCATCCCCGCCGGTCTGGCCGGGCTGTGGCCACTGTTCAAGGGCTGGTGGCAGAGCCGGAAACCGGAGCCGACCCCGGTGCCCGCCGAGCCCGCCGCCGTCGTCACCGAGGAGAAGGTGCAAGCGCGATGACCACACACGAGCCCAAAGCGGGCGGCAACGCGGGCATGCACAGCGACTATCTCGAAATCCGCGGTCTCTCGGTGAGCTTCGACGGCTTCAAGGCGGTCACCGATGTCGACCTGACGGTGCTGCAAGGCGACCTGCGGTTCCTGATCGGCCCCAACGGCGCGGGCAAGACCACCCTCATCGACGCCATCACCGGCCTGGTCCCGGCGACCGGCTCGGCGCAGAAGTCGGGCACCGAACTGCTCGGCAAGAAGGTGCACCAGATCGCCCGCCTCGGCGTCGGCCGTACCTTCCAGACGGCGAGCGTGTTCGAACAGCTCAGCGTGCTGCAGAACCTCGACATCGCGGCGGGCGCAGGCCGTTCGCCGCTGTCGCTGCTGCGCGCGCGCACATCGGTGCTGCCCAGCATCGAAGAGGCCTTGGAGACAACGGGTCTCACCGCGCTGCGGGACAAGCCCGCCGGTGTGCTCGCGCACGGCCAGAAGCAGTGGCTCGAGATCGGCATGCTGCTGGTGCAGAACGCCTCGGTGCTGCTGCTCGACGAGCCGGTGGCAGGCATGAGCGCCGAGGAGCGCGAGGAGACCGGAAACCTGTTGCGCCGCATCGGCGGTGACCGCGTGGTCGTCGTCGTCGAGCACGACATGGACTTCATGCGGTCCTTCGCCACCTCGGTCACCGTCCTCGCGGGCGGCAAGGTGCTCAGCGAGGGCAGCGTCGAAGAGGTGCAGGCCGATCCGAAGGTGCAGGAGGTCTACCTCGGCACCGCATCACTCGCCGAGGACGAGACGAACAAGGAGTCGGCCGATGCTTGAACTACACGACATCCACTCGGGATACGGGCGCACCGAGGTGATCCATGGCGTCAGCCTGACGGTGCCCGACGACAGCGTGGTCGCCATCATGGGCCACAACGGCGCAGGCAAGACCACCCTGCTGCGCACGGCCGTCGGCCTGCTGCCGACCAAGTCGGGAACGATCACCTTCGACGGCGAGAAGATCACCAAGCTCTCCCCGTCACAACGGGTCAAGCGTGGCATCGCCTACGTGCCGCAGGGGCAGCAGAGTTTTCCCCAGCTGACCACCGCCGAGAACCTGCAGGTCGTCGCGGACGGGCGCAAGCGCGGCAAGGCGCTGATCGAGGAATCGCTCGCGCTGTTCCCCGCGCTGCGTGAGCTACTGACCCGCAAGGCCGGGCTGCTCTCCGGCGGTCAGCGGCAGCAGCTGGCCATCGCGCGGGCCCTGATCACCGAGCCCAGGCTGCTCATCCTCGACGAGCCGACCGAGGGTATCCAGCCGTCGGTGGTCGCCGAGATCGAGCGCACCATCATCGACCTCACCCAGCGCGGTGGGCTCAGTGTGCTGCTGGTCGAGCAGCACATCGGCTTCGCTCTGCAAGCCGCCCAGCACTATTACGTGCTGCATTCGGGCCATCTCGGCTCGTCGGGCGAGGGTGGGGCCGGTGCGGAATCCGCGGTCCGCGCGGCGATGGCGATCTGAACGCAGGCCCGCGCATGGGACGCAGCGGCTCAGGCGAGGGCATCCGGGTGCCGCTGGCCGAGCGCGTCTATGTGGCGCTGCGGGACGACCTCGCGACCGGCGCGCTCCAGCCCACCGAACGACTCCGCGCCGAACGGCTGGCCCAGCGGTACGGCGTCTCGCGCACCCCGGTGCGCGAGGCGCTGGCCAGGCTGCAGGCCGACGGGCTGGTGCAGCGCCACACCGACGGCCTCTATCCGTACCGCCTGCGCCTGGCGGAGCTGGACGAGCTCTATGAGCTGCGGATCGTGCTGGAAGCGCGCGGTTTTCAGCGGATCGACGCCACCGACTCGGTCCAGCCGCACAGTCCCGGCGCGCACGACCTGCCAGCCGTGCGCGCCGAACTGGATCGCTGGCGTGAATACCGGGACACCCCACCGGAACCGGGGCCCGAGCTGGTGGCGGCGGACGAGCGATTCCACACCGAACTGCTTCGGGCAGCGGGCAATTCGGCGCTCGCCGAGGCACTGACAGCGGTGTACTTGCGAGTGCGCCCGGTCCGCACCATGGATGTGCCGAACGCCGAACGGGTCGCGGCGATGACCGCCGACCACATCACCATCGCCGAGCAGGTGCTGGCGGGCGAGCTGGACCAGGCCCTGCACACCCTCACCACCCATATCTCTTCCTCCCGCGCCCATGTCCGGGTGCGCGCCGAGCAGGCGATCGCCTTCACCAAACTCGGTCGTGCCGTGCGGGATTGAGACTCAGCAGTCGTTCTGGAAGGGCCAGCACACCGTCGACTCCCTGCCGGCGGGCGTGCTGGGCGTCCTGGTCGTGGTCTGGGTGGTGTCCGAGGTCGTCCGTGGGTTCGGCGGATCGTTCAGCAGGGCTGACCCGACCACAAGGAACACGACGAATACGCCGATCAGGGCGGCCGCGAACACGATCAGCCCCGCCAGTTTTCCCCGCCGGGTCGGGTCCGCCGGTGGCGGCGCCTGGACCGGTTCGGTGAATCTGCGTGGCTGCGGCGGGATCGGCTGCTGCGTCGGACGGGTGCCGTCGAAACCGTCGGCGGCGAGGTCGGCACGCGAGGGTGCCAGGTCACCGACGCCCAGCGCGGTGCACGTGGTGAGTACCCGGTCGATGGTCCATTCGCGAGGTCCCGCGGAGAACCCCTCCAAGTAGACCCGCAGCTCATGGGCATCGATGGTGTTCGCGACGAGCACATCCAGTCCTGGTCGCAGCGCGGTGCGCGCCGGTCGCACCACCACGCCCCGATAGGGCACCATCACCACCGCGCCGGACACGTGCCTGCTGTCCTGCAACGCCTGCTCCAGCGCCACCCGTACCGCGTGCACGCCGTGCTCGACCCGATCGGTCAGGCCCGCCGACTGCTCGGTATCCAGATCCAGCGGACTGTCACTGATCGTCCAGGTGCCCGCCGACACCGCGAGCAGGCCGCTCTGCCGTCGCCGGAACCCCTTCACCTCGACGACCGTGATCCCCCGCGGCGTCACGATCACCGCGCCCAGCCTGCGATCGCCCACCTGGCAATCGACCAGCGCGAGCCCCGTGCTCGGATAGGCGCGCAGGCATTCGACGAACTCCCGCTCGGCACCGGATAGCTCCGCACCCGGTCTGATCCGAACCAGCATTCCGATGTTCCCCTACCAGTGCTGCGACCTCACACCGCCGCTGGGCGCTGCGGTACCCACCGATCATGACGCGCAACTGTTGCGAAAACCACTGGAAACCAAAGAAAACCGGGACTCTCGCACAGTCGGCACCGAAATTCGATACCGGCGAGTACGCTCCGACTCGACCAGGCGACGTCGAGAAGGCAGGTGGACACCAGATGGCCGCAGCACCCCGACCTCGGGTTTCGCCGGGACGATTCGGCGAGCTCGGACCGATCAACTGGGTTGTCTGGCAAGTGCTTTCCCGCGCCTCGGGTACCGACGACGCGCATCTTTTCAGCACACTCGGGCGCACGGGTGGATTGTTCCGCGGCTGGCTGCACTTCTCCGGCAAGCTCATGCCGGGCGGGCGGCTGCCCCGCGCCGAGGCCGAGCTGGTCATCCTGCGCGTCGCGCATCTGCGCGAGTGCGCCTACGAGACCGACCACCATCGCCGCCTCGGCCGCAAAGCGGGCCTGACCGCCGTCGAGATCGACCGGGTCGGCACCGGCGCCGATGCCGAGGGCTGGACACCGCGCCAGCGGGCCCTGCTCACCGTCACCGATCAGCTGGTGACCACCCGGAATGTGGACGACGCGGCCTGGGCGGAGCTCGCCGCGCACTACGACGAACGGCTGCTGATCGAGATCGTGCTGCTGATCAACCAGTACGAGGGCCTCGCCGCCACCATCACCACGCTGCGAATCGATCGCGACACCTTCTAGAACTGTGACCCAGGTCATAGAGCGGGACCCGCACTCTTCTCGCCATCGTTAAGGCGTACAAAGTACGGAGTTCATCGCACCAAGGAGAACCGCATGCAGATCACCGGCTCAGCCATCTCGCTCAATGTCGCCGACCCGCAAGCATCGGCGCGGTTCCTGATCGACCACCTCGGTTTCACCGAGCAGATGGCCACGGACGGGTTCGCCTCCCTGCAACGCGCCGACGCCGGAATGAACGTCATCTACCTGCGCACCGGGCTGAGCACGTTCAAGCCGGCGCGGATCGCGGGCAGCGCGGGCGACGGCACCCTCGTGGTGTTCGTCGTCGACGACATCGACACCGAGTACGAACGCCTGCGCGGCGAGGGCGTCCCGATCGAGACGCCCATCGAGACCGAGGAGTGGGGCGAGCGCTACTTCCAGATGACCGACCCGAACGGGATCGTCATCCAGCTCGTGCAGTGGGTGTGATCAGCGGCGCGCGACCCGCAGCGCGGCCACGATCATCGGGATCTGCAGCGGCAGGCGCGCCAGCACACCGGCCTTGAACACGCCGGACGCCTTCGGGTTGCCGACCACGTCGACGGCCATCTGGACGTTGGCCGGGAAGACGCCGACGAACAGCGCCGCGGCCAGCCAGCCGCCGAGGCGACGAGTGCGCGGCACCGCGAGTGCCGTCGCCACGCCGAGCTCGGCGACCCCGGACGCGTAGGTGTAGTTCCGCGGGTTGCCGGGCAGCTTCGGCGGCACGATGCCGTCGAAGGGCTTCGGCGCGACGAAGTGCAGAACACCCATCGCGAACAGCAGCCCGCTCAGATAGGAGTGCGTGCGTCGACGGGGAGTTTCGGTAGCCACACCCGAACTCTGCCACACGGCTCCCCGTCGGCCCACCCCTGATCTCAGCCCAGAATCGCCCGGAACGCCTCGGCAGGCGGGGTCACCGGGCGGCCGAGGAGCTTGGCCAGATCACCGGTGCGGACCTCGAGCAGTCCTTCGGCGATACCGGCGTCGGCATCGGCCAATGCCGCCGCCACCGGCTCGGGCAGACCCGCCTGGCCGAGGACCGCGGCATAGTCGGCTTCGGCCAGATTCTCGTAGCGCACCGGCGTGCCGATGACCTCGGTGATCGCGGCGGCGATGTCCGCGCCGGTCAGCGCGGTGTCGCCGCCGAGTTCGTAGACGCGGCCCTCGTGGCCGTCGGTGGTGAGCACGGCCGCCGCCGCCTCGGCGTAGTCGGCGCGCGCGGCGCCGGAGACCTTGCCGTCACCCGATGCGCCCGCGAGCACGCCGGTCTGGGCGGCGTGCGCGGCGCCGGCGGCGTAGTTCTCCCAGTACCAGCTGTTGCGCAGCAAGACCGTCGGCACCGTCGCGGTCGCGAGAACTTCCTCGGTGCCGCGATGTTCCTGCGCGAGGATCATCCGGTTGTCCGGCGCGACCGGGATGCTCGTGTAGGCGAGCAGCCGCACGCCCGCGCGCTCGGCGGCCCGGATGACATTGGTGTGCTGGGCGACCCGGGCGCCGAACTCGTTGCCCGAGATCAGCAGCACCCGGTCGACACCCGCGAGCGCGGCGTCGAGAGCGGCCGGGTCGTCGTAGGCGGCCTGGCGTACCTGCGCGCCACGCGCGGCGAGGTCGGCCACCTTGGCGGGATCGCGCACGATCGCCACCGGCTGCTCCCCCGCCGCCAGCAGGGCCTCGACGACAAGCCTGCCCAGTTGTCCACTCGCTCCGGTCACCGCAACGGTCATGATCTTCCTCCAGGTTTCGCACCGATTTTCATGTACTAACTATTCGTAAGCACTATCCATTCCGCAAGCGATCTGGTCAAGGGCGGTACGATCGCCCCATGAGCACGCAGCCCACGTCGACCGACGACGATCAGGCGCTGGAAGCCGACGTCTTCGCCCGTAACTGCACGTCGCGGCCCGTACTGCAGAATGTCGCCAGCCGGTGGGGTGTGCTGGCACTGGTGGCCCTACGCGAGGGCCCGTACCGGTTCAGCGCGCTGCGCCGACGGGTCGACGGCGTGAGCGAACGAATGCTGTCGCAGACCCTGCAAACACTCGAACGCGACGGCATGGTTCATCGCGAAGTGCTCGAAGCCATTCCACCGCGGGTGGAGTACACGCTCACCGAACTCGGCGCGCAGGTGGCCGAGCGGTTGGAGTCACTGGTCGTGGTCCTCGAGACCAATATGGACACCATCCGCGAAGCCCAGGAAAATTATCACCGCTGAGTCAGCGCGCGAGCAGGTCCGAGACGGTGACGAACCGGTAGCCCTGCGCGCGCAGGCCGGTGACGATATCGGGGACCGCGGTGGCCGATTCGCCGCCGTGCATGACGTGCAGCAGCACGATCGAGCCCGGCTCGGTCTGCGCCAGGGTGTCGGTGACGATCGCTTCGCGGGTGGCGCCGCCCGCGGAGTCGGGTTCGACATCCCAGGTCACCGTGGTGCGGTCGTGGTCGGCGAGATAGTTCGGGAGAGACCAGAGTTTCTTGCCGTAGGGCGGACGGAAGGTGATCGGGCCCTGGTAACCGGTGCGGCGGATCTCGGCGTCGGTGCGTTCGATCTCGTCGCGCACGGTATCGCCGGAGATCAGGACCATCCGGCGGTGGGAGTACGAGTGGTTGCCGATCTCGTGCCCCGCGGCCGCGATCGCCGCACCGTATTCGGGGTGGGCGGCCAGATCGTCGCCGACCAGATAGAAGGTGGCGGGAACCCGCAGTTCGGCGAGCATGCGGAGAATCTCGGGCGTGCGATCGGTCGGCCCGTCGTCGAAGGTCAGCGCGACCAGCTTCTCGTCGGTGTCGACGCGATCGACCAGGGTGCCCGTCAGCTGATAGGTCCGCGAGTTCATCAACACATACAGCCCGGCGACAACAGCCAGCACTACAACAACCCCCGCAGCCCCACCCACCAACCACCGACGCACTGTCTGTTCCGCCTCCCCGAGTATTCAAGCCAGACTAATGCGCGGGGCTGCGTCAGCGTTGGCGGGCGGTGGAAACTCACCGGGTCGGGTCAGCCCGTGCCCGGTGAGTTACCCATGTTCGTCCGTTCTTCGGGCGTCGCTTACACGATGACCTGGGTGATGTCGCCTGGGTTCAAGTAGTCGAAGAAACGGTGGGCGCCGTCCTCGGTCATGCGCACACATCCGTGCGACTGCGAATTGACCGGGCCGACATGGAATGCCATGTCACCGTTGAAGAAGGTGGCCCAGCGCATCGGCGCATTGTGCATCGTGCTCCAGTGGAATTCCCGCTTGAAGGAAATCCTGGTCACCGCTGGCGGAGTTTCGTATCCGGCCATGCCGTGCGAAATCGGTGTCGGGCCGAAGATGACGCGGCCGTTGTCGACCAGCCACGCCTCATTCGTCGACAGCCGCATGCACGCCCTTGCCTCGACCACCGGGCACGGCGACGCGGTCGGAATGATCGACGGAACACCGGGAATATCGGGGCCACCGGGAAACAGTGGTTCGGCCATCGCGGGTGCCATCGTGCCGAATCCGGCCACTGCCAGCAACGCTGCAGAACGTGCTACCCAACCGAGAATTCGCTTCACATCCGTTGCCTCTCTGCCCGCCTCCCCGCGCCTTCTGCCGGTCGTAGGGGACGCCAACAGCACGGTGCCGGGCTGGCGGTCACGAGGAAGTCAGCTTGTGGGCGTGCCCGGCGAGTTACCCATGTACTCACGAGATCAGGTGTAGCGACTAACAAGCGAACGAAGAACTACACGGATCATCGTGGACGGCACCCGAATCCGCCAAATCGCCGCCCGGATATTTGCCGAAAAGAAATACACGCGATTCGTGTCGCGGACATGAGTGAGGGGCGGCCGCTCGGCGACCGCCCCTCGTGTCTTCGACCTATCAGAAGTTGATCATGTGGCCGGCGAGGCCGTGGATCGCTTCCTGCAGCGCTTCGCTGAGCGTCGGGTGGGTGTGCACGTTGCGCGCGAGCTCGTTGACGGTGAGGTCCCACTTCTGGGCCAGGGTCAGCTCGGGCAGCAGCTCGGAGACGTCGGGGCCGATGAGGTGGCCGCCGATGAGTTCGCCGTGGGTCTTGTCGGCGATGAGCTTCACGAAACCGGTCGGGTCGGCCAGACCGTGCGCCTTGCCGTTGGCGGTGAACGGGAAGGTCGCGACCTTCACGTCGTAGCCCTCGTCGCGGGCCTGGGCCTCGGTGAGACCGAAGCTGGCGACCTGCGGCTGACAGAAGGTGGCGCGCGGCATCATCCGGTAGTCGCCGAGGGTCATGGTCTCGGCGCCCGCGATGGTCTCGGCGGCGACCACACCCTGCGCCTCGGCGACGTGCGCGAGCTGCAGCTTGGCGGTGACGTCACCGATCGCGTAGATGTGCGGCACGTTGGTGCGCATGTTGTCGTCGATCGCGATGGCGCCGCGTTCGAGGGCGACACCGGTGGTCTCCAGGCCGTAGCCGTCGACCCGCGGCGCGAAGCCGACGGCCTGCAGCACCTTGTCGACGGTGACGGTCTCGACCGCGCCGGACTTGTTGTCCTTGATCTGGACGGTGACCTTGGAGCCGTCGTCGTCGATCGTCTGCACGGCCGCACCGGTGGTGATGGTGATGCCGAGCTTCTTGTACTGCTTGGTGATCTCCTTGGAGACGTCTTCGTCCTCGTTCGGCAGCGCGCGATCGAGGAACTCCACGATCCGCACGTCGACGCCGTAGTTCTTCAGGACGTAGGCGAACTCCATGCCGATCGCGCCCGCGCCGACGATCAGGATCGAGCCGGGCAGGTCGCGGGTGAGGATCTGCTCCTCGTAGGTGACCACGTTCTCGGAGAGCTGGGTGCCCGGCAGCAGCTTGGTGGTGGTGCCGGTGGCGATGATGACGTTGTCGAACGTGATCGACTCGGTGCCGCCCTTGGTGAGGGCGACATCGAGCGAGTTCGGGCCGGTGAAGGAACCGAGGCCGTCGAACTCGTCGATCTTGTTCTTCTTCATCAGGAAGTGCACGCCCTTGACGCGCCCGTCCGCCACCTTGCGGCTGCGATCGAAGGCGGCGCCGAAGTCGAAGCTGACCTCACCGGAGATGCCGAAGGTCTTGGCTTCCTTGTGGAAGATATGGGCCAGTTCGGCGTTGCGCAGCAGTGCCTTGGACGGGATGCAGCCCACGTTCAGGCACACGCCACCCCAGTATTTCTGCTCGACAATCGCTGTTCGCAGGCCGAGTTGAGCGGCACGGATCGCGGCGACGTATCCGCCGGGACCAGCGCCGAGAACGACGACATCGTAGTGGGAAGTCACGACCCCGAGCCTAACTCTGTTTCGGGGAGTTCACCCACCCGTCCCCCACATAGGTGAGATGTGCGCGTGACCGGCGGCTGGTCACCGTCGGCGCGTCCGTGGCGGGGCCAGATCGGTCGCGCCGAGCACCTTGCGCAGCGTGGCGGCCATGGCCTCGAGTTCGCCGGGTTCCACCTGGGCGCCGAGGCGGCGTTCGATGCCGTCGAGGTAGTGCGGGGCGGCCTCGCGGAACCGCTGCCGTCCGAGGTCGGAGATGGCAACGAGCGCGGATCTGCCGTCGTCGGGGTTGGTCTCGCGAGACAGCAGGCCGTTCGATTCCAGTTCCGCGACAAGGCGACTCACCCGGGTACGACTCAGGACGACCTTCTCGCCGAGGTCGCTCATCCGCATCGGCCCGGCGGCATCGAGCTCGAGGAGAACGTCGTACCAGGTCAGCGGTAGTCCACAGGCTTTGCGCAGTTCGGCGTCGAGCTCGGGGACGAGGGCGGCGTGCACCTGCAGCAACGCGGCCCACGCGGCGACCGCGGGACGACGGGACGGCTGTTCGTTCAGCACCACACCACCATAAACCACTTGCGTGCGTGCGCACACAAATAGTAGCGTGTGCACGCACATAAATTCTTTCGACGACTGAGGTGGACCCCATGACCGCACTCATCACCCGCGACGAACTGGCGAAGGAAATCGCGGCGAACACCGTGACCGTGCTCGATGCCCTCGGCCCCGAGTACTACGCCAAGGCACACCTGCCCGGCGCCCTCAACCTGATCGAGGACGAGGTCACCGACCGCGCCCCCGACCTGCTCCCCGACCGCGACGCGGCCATCGTGACCTACTGCTCGAACGCGGCCTGCGGCAACAGCCAGGCCGTAGCGAGCAAGCTGGAAGCGCTCGGCTATACCAACGTCCGCAAGTACCGCGAGGGCATCCAGGACTGGGCCGACGCCGGCCTGACGATCGAAACCTCGGCCTGACCACACGGCCGCCGCCCCGGCCACCTGGCATCGCCACGGTGGCCGGTCGCCGCGCGCCGGGCTCTCGGGGCCGACGCACTAGGGTCGAGGAGGTGAGTGGTGCTACGTCGGCGGACGGGATCGGTAGCCGTCTCGACGGCACAGCGTCCACCCATCTCGTCCGACTGCTCGTCCAGGCCGCGAGGGCGGCGGGCGCGGCGCAGGACCAGCTGGCACGCGTCCCCGGCACCGACGAGGTGACCCTGCGCGGGGAGCTCAACCGGATCCCGATGAGTTCATTGCTGCGGTTGTGGGAGTTGATCGCGCACGCGCGACCCGGCGCCGGATCGGGGGCCGCGATCGCCGCCGCCGCACCGCTCGGCTCACTCAACACCTGGGACTATCTGGTGACCACCGGTGCGACACTGGCGGATTCGCTGCGCGCGGCCCAGCCGTATCACCGCCTGGTCACCGCGGCCACCGAGGGCTTCGATCTGTCCGGCGACGGCGACCTCACCATCGGCTACCGGACCTCGGCCGGCGATCCGGCGGTGGCCTCGGTGGTCAACGAGTACGTGCTCGCCTACTACCTGCGCCGCGCGCGCGAAGCGATCGGCCGACCGCTCGTCCCTGCCCGGGTGAGCTTCGGCCACTCCGCGCCCGCCGACCGCACCGGGCTGATCGCCGTATTCGGCACCGCCGACATCGAATTCGACGCCGAGGCGGATGCGATCACCTTCCACGCCGACGACGCCACCGCACCACTCGCCCGCGCCGACCCGATGCTGTCCGACCTGATGCGCAGCCACGCCGACCTGGTCCTGGCCTCCGCCCGCCCGATCGCCGACCCCCTCGACGCCTTCCGCATCGCCCTCGGCGCAGCCCTGGACGCGGGCGACCCGGCCCTACCTCGCGTCGCGAAGAGTCTCGCCATGAGCGAGCGCACCCTGCAACGCCACCTGGCCGAACACGGGACCTCCTGGCGCGACGAACTCGACCTGCTCCGTCACGAGCGCGCGAAAGACCTTCTGCGCCAGGGTCACAGCACCTCGACGGTGGCGCAGCGACTCGCCTTCACCGATGACCGCGCCCTGCGCAAGGCGTTCCACCGATGGACCGGCGCCGCGCCGACCGCAGCACGCGCGCGGTGAGCCCACACGGCCGACGGTACGTCCGCGCGCCGGGGCGCCGCTGACATGGCGAGCGTCCGGCACGCGGCGACCGTGTCGTGAACGGACCGGGTGGTGGCGTCTGCGGACCTGGGAGCGCGGACCCGGCCGCCATAACGTAGTCAGCACCGGAGAAAAACACCGGCTGACCTCGAAAGAAGGCTCGATCATGTCGAACTCGACCATCGCCGCGCTGCCCACCCACACCCGCGAGATCCACCTGGCCGCCCGCCCGGACGGCGCTCCGGTCGCGACCGATTTCGCCCTGGTCGAGCGGGATCTGCCCGAGCTCGCCGACGGTCAGATCCTGGTCCGCAACACCTGGATGTCGGTCGACCCGTACATGCGCGGCCGGATGGACGACAAAGAGTCCTACATCCCGCCGTTCGAACTCGGTGCGGCACTCGATGGTTCGGCCATCGGCGAGGTGATCGCCTCCCGCGCCGCCGATATCGCGGTCGGCACCACGGTCTCGCACTTCGCGGGCTGGCGCGAACACGCCGTCGTCGACGCCGCCACCGCGACCCCGATCGACCCGGAACTGGCGGCGCCGCAGCACTTCCTGAGTGTGCTCGGCACCACCGGCCTCACCGCCTACGCCGCACTGACCGACGTCGCCCAGGTCAAGCCCGGCGACACCGTGTTCATCTCGGCCGCCGCCGGCGCGGTCGGCAGCGTGGCGGGCCAGATCGCCAAGGCGCTCGGCGCGAAGCGCGTGATCGGCTCGGCGGGCGGACCCGCCAAGACCCGAAAGCTGCTCGAGGAGTTCGGCTTCGACGCCGCCATCGACTACCGCGCCGGCGATCTCGCCGGACAGCTCGCGGCCGCCGCTCCCGACGGCGTCGACGTCTACCTCGACAGTGTCGGCGGCGAACACCTGAAGGTCGCCATCGAGGCACTCGAGCAGCACGGCCGGATCGCCCTGGTCGGCGCGATCAGCGGCTACAACGGCGCCACCGCGGAGCAGACACCGGACCTCTACCTCGCGGCGACGAAGGAAGCCACCCTGCGCGGCATGCTGGTGACCAGCTACTTCCCGATCTTCGGCGAGTACATCGCCAAGGCGGCGGGCTGGCTCGCCGACGGCACCCTGCGCACCACCGAAACCGTCTACGAAGGCCTCGACCAGGCCCCCGCCGCCTTCCTCGGCGTCCTCACCGGCGCCAACACCGGCAAGATGCTCGTCCACCTGGGCTGACCCGAAGGCCCCGCCACACCGAACACCTCGGTCCGGCGGGGCCGAAGGCCGTCCGACGTCAGTCCCGCCAGACCTGACCCGCGACGCGCGCGAAATTGCCACCGAAGATGGCCGCGCGCTCGCCGGCGTTGAACCCACGGTCGGCGAGGAGATCGTCCAGGCCTGGCACCTCGGATTCGCCGAGCAGATCCTCGGGCGGTGTCCATTGCAGCGGACCCCACGCGGTGTAGGACTCCGAGAACGCGCCGGGGTTGTCGCGGATCTCGTCGTTGAATTCCTGGCCGTCGAACGAATAGTCCGAGCTGACCCCGATGTGCTCGATCCCGAGCAGGTCGACACCGTAGCGAATCTGATCCGCCATCGCCGCCACCCGTTCGGCCCGCGCATCAGGCTCGTTGTGCCCCAGGAAGATTCCCACACCGTTGATGCCGATCACCCCACCGGTAGCGGCGCACGCGCGAGCCTGCTCGTCGGTGATATTGCGCGGGTGTTCCCACAGCGCGGCGAAATTGGAGTGGCTGTAGATCATCGGCGCGGCCGTGTGCGTGGCGATGTCGAGACCGGTGCGCCGCGAACAGTGTGAACCGTCGGCGAACATGCCGACCTCGTTGAGCTTGCGCACCAAGTCTTTTCCATAGCCGGTGAGGCCGGTGTCCTCGGTGTCGAGACACCCACAGCCCGCCGCGTTGGCATGGTTGTAGGTGGGCAGCAGCGAGCGCACCCCGAGCCGGTAGAACATCTCGACGTTGTCCAGATCGCCGCCGAGCGGGCCGGAGTCCTCCAGGTCGAAGGCGAGGGCGATCGCGTCGTCGACGATATCGTCCAGGCTCGCCACCAGCCGAAACCGTGGATCGGCCGCCGCCTGTTCCCGGAACCGATGCAGCAGTACCAGCGAATCCTCGGTGGTCTGCGGCGAATAGCCCACATTGACCGACAGATACGACCCGAGCGGATACCGGGCGAGTTCGCCGATCCGCGCCGTGTGATGCAACGGCAGACAGCAATGCTGCTCCCACAGGAAGGGCGGCACGCTTTACCTCCGGTTCATGAGTCGTGACCTGCGATCCTACGTTTCGCAACACACCCGGAACCGGACCGACGCTAACGCTATGTCTGATTAGTCCGATTAATCAGTACTTTCCTCCCACTGCCCCGAAGGCGGTGCGACATGCGTCGCTTCCTCGTATTCCTCGCCACGCTCGCGTCCTGCGCGGGCCTATGGACCATTCCGGCCGCGGCCACCCCGTCCTACTGCGGACTGACCTGGGGCTCACTCGACAAGTCGAGCTCGAACTATTCGACGGCCGCCGTCGCCGATGTCAGGGCAGGCCGCCACGAATGCTTCGACCGCCTCGTGGTCGACCTGTCCGGCCCGCTCGCCGGCTACCGCGCCGGCTACGTCGACACCGTCACCATGGACGGCTCCGGGGCGACGGTCCCGCTGCGCGGCGGCGCGTTCCTCCAGGTGGTGGTTCAGGCCCCCGCTTACGACTCCGCGGGCACCAGCACCTACCGCCCCGCCGACCGCACCGAACTCGTCGACGTGCGCGGCTACCCGTCCTTCCGCCAGGCGTCCTGGGCCGGGTCGTTCGAGGGCCAGACCACCCTCGGCCTCGGCGTACGCGCCCGCCTCCCGTTCCGGGTCCTCACCCTCGAGAACCCGGCGCGCGTGGTGATCGACGTCGCCCACTACTGGTGACGCTCACCGGCCGCCCCGGGATGTGATCGGCCACATCGGCAACAATGTGGGGATGAGTGGCGTTGAGCAGGACGTGACAGATCCCTATCTCTGGCTCGAGGAAGTGACCGACGAGGCCGCGCTGGACTGGGCGCGCGCCCGCAACGAGGTGGTGCAGCAGCGGTTCGCGGCGACGGATCGGTTCGCCGAGCTGGAGCGGCGCGTGCTCGCCATGCTCGACGACGACACCAAGATCGCCTACCCCGGCCGGCGCGGGCCGTGGCTCTACAACTTCTGGCGCGACGCCGAGCACCAGCGCGGGCTGTGGCGGCGGACCACCTTCGAGTCCTACGCCACCGACGACCCCGAGTGGGATGTGCTGATCGACGTCGACGCCCTCGCCGAGGCCGACGGGGAGAACTGGGTGTGGTCGGGTGCGGCGGTCCTGCGGCCCAGCCAGGAGCGCGCCATCATCCATCTGTCCAGAGGTGGCGCCGATGCGACCGTCGAGCGTGAATTCGACCTGACCACAAGGGCATTCATCGCCCCGGAGGACGGCGGGTTCTCCCTGCCGGAGGCCAAGTCCCGGATCGGCTGGATCGATGCCGATACCGTCTATGTCGGAACCGATTTCGGCCCCGGCTCGCTCACCGATTCCGGATACCCGCGCATCGCCAAGCGCTGGCGGCGCGGCACCGAGTTGGCCCTCGCGGAAACGGTGTACGAGGGAAAGCCGGGCGATGTCTCGATCGGCGCGGGCTACGATCGCCACCCCGGCTACGAGCGGCACTATCTGCACCGGTCGACGGACTTCTTCAACAGCGAGGTATCCCTGCTCGACGACGGCGCGTGGCGCCTGATCGAAACGCCGACCGACGCCGATGTCGACTGGTACCGCGACTGGCTGCTGGTGCGCCTGAAGACCGCGTGGACGCCGGGCGAGACCACCTACCTTCCCGGCAGCCTCCTGGTCACGAATCTGAACGACTTCCTCGCCGGCGCACGCGAATTCGAGGTGTTGTTCACCCCCGACCCGCACACCTCGCTGGAATCGTTCGGCTGGACCGAGAACCACCTGATCCTCACGACCCTGCGCGATGTGCAGACCGGGCTACGCGTGCTCACTCCCGGACCCGACGGCTGGACCGAGGCCGAACTCGCCGATTCACCCGCGATGTCCAGCACCTCGGTGAACAACCTCGACCCGCTCGACGGCGGCGACGAATTCATGCTCACCACCACCGGATTCACCACGCCGACCACGCTGCTCGGCAGCGCCGTCGGCGAGTCAGCCACCGTGCTCAAGCAGGCGCCCGCCTATTTCGACGCCACCGGCATCGAGACCGAGCAGTTCTTCGCGACCTCCGACGACGGAACCGCCGTGCCCTACTTCGTGATTCGTCACCGTGACCGTCGCGGAACACCGGGCCCGACCATCATGAACGGCTACGGCGGATTCGAGGTCTCCAGGACCCCGGTGTATCTCGGCTCCGCCGGTATGGGGTGGCTGGAGCGCGGCGGCACCTATGTGATGGCCAATATCCGCGGTGGCGGCGAATACGGCCCCGAATGGCATACCGCGGCGCTGAAAGAGCACCGGCACCGCGCCTTCGAGGACTTCGCCGCGGTCGCCCGCGACCTGGTGACCCGTGGCATCACCACCCCCGACCGGCTCGGCGCGATCGGCGGCAGCAACGGCGGCCTGCTGATGGGCGTCATGCTCACCCGCTACCCGGAACTGTTCGGCGCGATCGTCTGCCAGGTGCCACTGCTGGACATGCGGCGCTATCACCTGCTGCTGGCCGGCGCGTCCTGGGTGGCCGAGTACGGCGACCCGGACAAGCCGGAGGAATGGGCCTACATCAGCGAGTACTCGCCGTATCAGAACACCGACACCGACAAGCAGTACCCGCCGATCCTGCTCGCCACCTCCACCCGCGACGACCGCGTGCACCCCGGACACGCGCGAAAGATGGCGGCGCTGCTGGAATCCCAGGACCGCACCGTCTGGTACTACGAGAACATCGAGGGCGGGCACGGCGGCGCGGCCGACAACAAGCAGGCGGCGTTCCTGTCCACCCTGGTCTACGAGTTCTTCACGCAGATGCTGATCGAGGACCGTCGCTCGGCGTAGGCCTCAGCGGTCGCGCAGCCACTTCTCGACGACGTCGACGGTGGAGTCCGGATTGGTGATCCAGCCGTTGTGCCCCAGCGCCTCCGGCTGGAACCACCGGGTGACCTGCGCGGCGGGCAGTTTGCTCAGCAGGTGGTCGGCGGAGGTCTGCGGCGCCAGGTCGTCATCGGCGATGGTGATCGACAGGACGGGGAACTTCAACCGCGAGATCCGTTCCTCGTAGTCGATATCGGCGCCGACGGGCACGAACCGTCCGGTGCGGGCCAGCCGGGCCCAATCCGACATGAGCACCTTGGACTGCCTGCCGTAGGCACGGCGGCCGAGCATGTCGCCCGGCCAGAACCCGGCCAGATTCGACGCGACCGCCACCGCGGCCGTGCCGACCAGCATCCCGGGCCCGAGCACGCCGCGATACCCGCGGAAATACGGTGTGCCCGAGGCGACCAGGATCAGCCCCGCGATCCGGCCACGCGCCCTGGCCGCGTACATGACGGAGAGCTGCCCGCCCATGCTGTGCCCGAGCAGGTACGGGGTGCTGTCGGGGAATCGGCCGCGCACCGCCTGCAGCATCGCCGGGAAGTCGACCGAGGCCAATTCGTGGTAGCCGTAGGCACTGTCGGCATCGGGCCGGTGGGTGCTGTCGCCGTTGCCGCGCAACTCGCCGATGGCCACGTCGAAACCGCGCTGGGCCAGGCGGTCGCCGAAGTACTCGTAGAACTCTCCCGGCACGGCGAGGCCGGGCACGATGACGACAACGGGCCGCGGCGCGTCCGGCGTGACCGGATGCCGGTGCGAGCCGCGCGCCGGAATGAGCCGCACGGGCAGTGTGGTTCCGTCGGGAACCTGGATCGGGACGACCTCGACCCGGGGCATCAGGCCCCTACCGCACCGAGAATCACCCGACTCAGCACCTGGATCACGTCGTCCAGCGGCGGCCTGGGATCCGAGCCGCTCCAACCGTCGACGACGTAGTTGACCGCGCCGATGATCGCCAGCACGCGCAACTCGTAGTCGCCGGGCGGGATCTCGCCGTGCATGGCGGCGTCCTCGGCGGCGCTGGCCAGCAGCGACCCCCACACCCGCCGCAGCTCCAGCCGGAACTTCTCGACCTTGGGCCCCGCGCCGACCACTTCGACCAGCGCCACCCGCGCCTTGCGCGGATCGGCCCCGATCGCCTCGACATAGGCGCGAACGGCGGTCTCGATCTGCTCGAGCACCGGTGCGTCGGTCTTCGCTTCGAGAGCGACGGCGACCGCTTCGCGCGATTGCCGATCGATCTGCTCGTACAGTTCCAACAGCAGCGACTCGCGGCCGGTGAACTCCTCGTAGAACTGACGGGACGAGAGTCCCGCGTCCTTACAGATGGCACCGACCGAACTGTTGGCGTACCCGTCGCGCGCGAAGACCGTCAGGCCTGACTCCAGAAAACGCGCACGCCGCTGGCGTTGCCGGTCCTCTACGGGTTGCCCGGCATACATTCGTCCCGTATTCGCATCCTGTGACATTGTCGCTGACAATACCGAAGGGCCCGATCCCCTCGTCATGGATCGGGCCCTTCGGCCGCCCTTCCGGCTTACCGCGCGTTAGCCGAAAGTTGGCTATAGTCCGCTCAGTTGCCCGAGGCCTGCGCAGAACCACTGCTGAGCGAGCTGGTGAGCAGGCCGAGCAGGAGGGTCAGAATGTTGCCGTCAGAGCTGTCATCGGTGATGTTGTAAAGCATGTGTCACTCCAAGTTGATGCTTTGTGACTACGTTGTCACTGGCCATTTGCCGTCTCGGACGATACCGAGCCAAATCTGAACAGGGAGTGTTTTAGAGGAATTTTCTAGAACTTTTTTGTCACTCCGCACAAGCCCCAAGAACTTCCGGCTCGCCAAGGCTCAACATGAGCCGATTCGCCCACGAGAACGAGGCGGTCGACAGCACCAGATCGTGAATGTCGGCGTCATCGAAACCCAGCAGCCGCAGGCGTGCCAGTTCCGCGTGCGCGGGCCGTGGCGGTTGCGCGGCCAGCGCGGCGGTGAAATCGATGATCGCGTCCCATCGTTCGTCGATCCGTACCGTCACCCCGTCGTCCAGCAGCCGCTGCACATCCTCTGCGCGCTTGGACAACTGAGATGTGAAACGAGAGTGTACCGAAGTGCAGTACTCGCAGCCGTTGTACCGCGAAGTAACCGTCGCGGCGAGTTCTCGTTCGGCCCGGGTCAGGCCTTCCCTGCTGTAGAAGATGTCCTTGTCGTTGGCGCTGCGATGGGCCAGCACCTCGGCGTTTCGGGCCAGCAGCCGGAAGTACGGGCTCTCGCCGCGTTGACCCTCCAGCAGTGGCCGCTGCCGTTCGTCGGCGTCGGCCAGCGCGATCGGTTCCACCCAGGGCACCCAGTCGAGCTGGTCCTGGGTGAAACCTGGTGGGCGATGGGCTGTCTCGACGGTACGAACCTCGGTCATCGGATCGCTCCGATCAGTGCGAGGCCGGCCAGCAGGCGGACCTGGTAGTTCACGAAGCCGACCAGCTGGGAGACGGTGACGATGTCGGTCTCGGTCAGTCCGGCGGCCAGCAGCGCGTCGATGTGGGCGCGGGTACTGGTAGACGGGGCGGTGGTGAGCCTGGTCGCGTGATGCAGCGCAGCCGTCAGCTTGGCATCGTGCGCCGAATCCTGTTCGGTGCCAGTGTTTCCCGCGCGACGAGCGTAGTGCGCCGCGAGCTCGGCCGCCTCGCCGAGCGCGGCGACGTGCGTCGCGATGAGAGCCAGCCGCTCAGGGCCGAAGGCGACACCACCGGGACCGGCGAACAGCGAATCATGCACGCCCTGAGTGTGTTCGACCACGGCAGGCCTGCTTCTGCGCACGACGGCGACCCGCGCCGCCGCCTCGGCGCCGAGCACCGCATCGATGACATCGGTTTCGGCGCTCATGCCGAACCCCCTTTACTGACCGGTCTGCCGAGTCGCGGGGCGACTTCGGTGGCGAGGAGTTCGATCGATCGCAGCGCGGCGCGCTGGTCGGGATCGATCGGATGGATCTGGACGATGAGATCGGTGGCCGCGACGACCGCGGTGTCGGCGGCCAGTCGCGCGGCGATGTCGGCGGGTGTGCCGATGTAGGAATCGCGCAGCACCTCCTCGACGGTGGACGCCATCTCCGAAATGCCCGCTGTGCGCAGGTGATCCAGGAAACGCAGGGCCCCGCGCCGGGCCCACCGCTGGGCGTCTTCGCGGTCGTCGGCGACGAAAATGCTGCGGGAGGCGCCTATTCGGGGTGTCGCGCCGTCGGGCAGAGCCTGCCGGTAAGCGCTGATCAGCTGGTCTTGGAGCTTGTCGAGCCGGACACCTTCGTCGCGCGGCTGGGTGCGCGAGAGCAACAGCCCGGCACCCGTCGCACCGGCGCGCGCGGCACCGGCCACGGAGAAACTGGCGTGCCACACGCGGTCGCGCAAGGTCGTCACCGGCGGGTGCAACGGCCTGCCCGGCACCAGGTCCGCGCCGTCGAGCGCCGCGGTGATCGCCGCCAGCTTCTCGGCGTACACGCGCTGCTTGTCGTCGGGCGCGATATCGAACAGCGCGAAGGAGCTCTTGGAACCGCCACTGCCGAAACCCAATTCGAGCCGTCCGCCGGACAGGGTGTCGAGCACCGCCGCGTCCTCGGCCACCCGGATCGGGTCCTCGAGGCCGAGAGTCACGATGGCGGTGCCGAGCCTGATCCGGTCGAAGCGGGCAGCGGCGTTGGCGAGGAACACCAGGGGCGAAGGCAGCCCGCCCTCGGCCGGGTCGACGTGATGCTGTGCGACCCAGGCCGTGTCGTAGCCGAGCCGTTCGGCCAGGCCGATCTGCTCGAGCGCGTCGGCATAGACCTGGGACGCGCTCTGCTCATCGTCGTAGCGAACCAGCCGGGTGAACAGCCCCAGCCGCTTACCTTCGGTCATGCAGGCACCTTCCCCAGGTAGGCGTCGCGGATCGCCGGATCGTCGAGCAGTTCGGTCGCGGTGCCACGCAGGACGATCCGGCCGCCGCTGAGCACATTGCCGGTGTGCGCGATCGACAGCGCGAGTTCGGCCTGCTGTTCCACGATCAAGATGGCCAGTCCCAATTCGGTATTGAGGCGGGCGATCTCGTCGAGTACCCGGTCGACGAACAGCGGCGACAGGCCCATGGTCGGCTCGTCCATGCAGATCAGTCTGGGTTTGCTCATCAGCGCCCTGGCGAAGGCGAGCATCTGCTGTTCGCCACCGGACAGCGTGCCCGCCTGCTGGGCGCGACGCTCGCGCAGGCGCGGGAAGTGCTCGTACAGTTCGGTGGCCCTGGCGGCCAGCACCGAGCGCCGCTCCTTGCGGATGTAGCCGCCGACGTAGAGGTTCTCCTCCACCGTCATCGCCGGGAACACGCGCCTGGCCTCCGGTACCGAGGCGAGACCGGCTTCGATACGGGTCGCGGGCGAGCTGGTGCTCACGTCGACACCGTCGATGCGCACGGTGCCGGAACTCGGGCGTAGCAGGCCGAGCGCGGTCTTCATCGTCGTCGACTTGCCGGAGGCATTGCCGCCGAGCAGCGAGACGATCTCGCCCGCACGCACCGTCAGCGATACCTTGTCCAGGGCGCGCGATGGTCCGTAGTGCACGGTGACCTCGTCGAATTCCAGGATCGGCGTGGTGTTCTCGTCATTCGGCACCGACAGTCACCTTCTCTGCTGCTGTCTCGTTCGCGGCGGAGGCACGCGCCCTGCGCCGCCCCAGGTAGGCCTCGATCACCCGTTCGTCCCGCTGGATCTGTTCCGGGCTGCCCTCGGCGATGATCCGGCCTTCGTCGAGCACGATCACCCGGTCCGACAGGGCGTTCACCAGTTCCAGTTTGTGCTCGACGAGCACGATGGTCTGGCCTGCGGCTTTCAGCTCGGCGAGTTGCTGCCCGACCTCGGCGGTCTCGGTCTGGTTCATGCCCGCCGCTGGCTCGTCGAGCAGCAGCACCGTGGGCCGCAGCGCCAGTGCCCTGGCGATCTCGGTGCGGCGGCGATTGGCGTAGGACAGGGTGTAGGCGTTGTGCTCGGCGCGGGGTTCGAGCCGTTCGGCGAACCGGGCCAGCTGGGTGTCGACGAGGGCGGTCGTCGCGCGGCGTTCCGCGCGGACCGCCGGGGTCGGCACCAGGGACAGCACCGTCTCGGCCAGCAGCGGAATCCAGCGCAGCACCGGGATCCGGGCCAGCGACTGCCACGGCCTGGCCGCGGTGACCGTCGTATGCAGGCCGATCTCGACGTTCTCGCGCACGGTCAGGTTGCCGAACACCCTGCCGTTCTGGAAGGTCCTGGCGATGCCTGCCCGCGCCGCGGCCTCCTGCGAGCCGGCCCGCAGCCGAGTGCCTGCCACCTCGACGCGACCCTCGTCCGGGCGCAGCAGGCCCGAGATGAGATTGACCGTGGTCGTCTTGCCGGAGCCGTTGGGTCCGATGATCGACACGAATTCACCGGGGGCGACGGTCAATTCGATGCCGTCGACCGCGCGGACGCCGCCGAAGGACTTGCGCAGGCCGGTGACCGCGAGCACGGGCTCATGCGGGGACGGGGACACGTTCACTCCTCACCAGAACACCCTGCGGACGGAACCGGATGATCAGCAGCAGCACCACGCCGTAGAGCAGGATGCGTGCCTCCGGCGCCAGCCGCAGCGCCTCGGGGACACCGATCAGCACCGCGGCGCCGAGCACCGCGCCGTACGGCGATCCGGTGCCGCCGAGCACGAGCACGGTGACGATCAGCAGGGACATGGGCAGGTTGAACACGGTCGGGTCGATGTAGCTGTACTGATGGGCGAGCAGCGCGCCCGCGATCCCGGAGAACAGGGCGCTGATCGCGAAGGCGAGCGCCTTGTAGTCGCGCACCGGGATACCCGATGACCTGGCCGCGACCTCGTCGGCGCCCACCGCCCGCAAGGCGGTACCGAGCCGGGACCGCTGCACACCGACGACCACCGCGAGGGTGATCGCCAGGAACACCAGCTCCAGCCAGAACACCTCGGTGTTCTCGGTGAACTCGTGGCCGAGGATGCTCGGCACCGGAATGCCGAAGATGCCGTAGCTGCCCCTCGTCAGCGACTCCCAGTTACGGATCACCGCGACGATCACGATGCCGATCCCGAGGGTGGCGATCGCGACGTAGTGCCCGTTCAGATTCCACAGCGGCGCGGCCAGGATCGAGGAGATCACCGCGGCAAGCACACCGCCTGCCAGCGCCGCGGCGAGGAACGGCCAGTCGTGGTTCACCGTCAGGATGGCCGAGGTGTACGCGCCGATCGCGATCGGCCCGGCCTGTCCGATCACCAGTTGCCCTGCCGAGCCCGCCACCAGCGTCATCGAGACCGCGATGATGGCGTAGGCCAGGATCTGGGTGCCCACCACGATGGCGTAGTTGTTCGCGACCAGCGGCACGATCAGCGCCGCCACCGCGAACGCCCCGACCGCGTGCCACCATCGCACCCTGAGCTGCCTGCCGACACCGAGGAACGTGCCGGTGAGCGGTTCGGCGCTGATGGCGGGCGCCTTCGCCAGCAACCCACCTGGCCGCAGGACCAGGAACGCCACGAGGACGCCGAAGGTGATCAGATCGCGGTAGCCGTCGCCGAAGACATAGATCCCGAACGCCTCGAGAATGCCGAGCGCGAAGCCGCCGATCACCGCTCCGGGAATCGAGCCGAGCCCGCCGATGGTGGCGGCGACGAAGCCGGTGAGCCCGGCGAGAGTGCCGCTGGTCGGCGAGATGTTCGAGTTGTACAGGCCGACGAAGATTCCCGCGAGCCCACCGAGCCCGGAGGCGATCGCGAAGGCGAGCACCTGGATGCGCGACACCCCGATGCCCATCTGGGCCGCCGCGTCCGGGTCCTGGGCGGTGGCGCGGATGGCCAGGCCGTACCGGCTGAACCGCAGGAAGCCGGCCAGCCCGGCCATGACCGCCAGGGTGATCGCGAACATCACCAGATCGGAGGTGCCGAAGCGGACACCGCCGAGCTGGAAGTTGTTGGTTGGCAGCACCTGTGGGAACGGGCGCGTGTCCGGGCCGAACACGATCTGGGTCAGGTTCTCGATGATCAACCCGGCCGCGACCGTCGCCAGCAATGCCGCGATGGCGGGCGCCTTGCGCAGCGGGTGCACGGCCAGGACGTCGATGAGGATGCCGACCACCGCGGTGATCGCGACCACCGACACGATGGTCAGCCACAGGGGGAAGCCCTGTTCGGCGATCAGCCACCAGCCAAGGATCGACCCGAGCGCGAAGACGGCGCCGTGCGCGAAATTGATGACATTGGTGACGCCGAAGATGAGGGTGATGCCCACGGCGAGCAGCGCGTACGCGTTGCCGTGGACCACACCGGCGACGAGGGTGTCGAACATCAGCGATTGCCGGTCGGGACGAACTTACCGCCCGTCAGCACCAGTTCGCGCGGGCTCACGCCCTTCGGGCGGCGGGTCTCCTGATCGAACGCGAAGGTGCCGAGACCGATTCCGGTGAATCGGGTTTCGGTCTTCAGGCCGTCCAGGACGCCTTCGCGAGTGGCCCCGCCCTTCTTGGCCGCCTGCACCACCACATTCAGGGCGTCGTAGGCGTAGACGTTGAAGTCGCCGGGGTCGGTGTTGAACTTCGCGCGGAACTTGGTGACGAAGTCCTGCACCTTCGGGTCGGGGTCGGCGGGGCTGAAGATGCCGTTGACGATGTCGCCCTCGGCCGCCGCGCCCGCCAGCGAGATGAACTGCGGGGTGTTCTGACCACCGAAGAACTGACCGGTGAAGCCGACGTCACGCAGCTGCTTGACCACCAGCGCGCCGTCGGGTCCGTAGCCCAGGTGCACGAACGCCTCCGGGTTCGCCTCGCGGCCCTTGATCAGGATCGGCTTCACATCGGTGGAGTCGGGCAGGATCGGCGAGGAGTAGACGATCTCCACGCCCTTCTGCTTGGCGAACTTCTCGAAGAACTGGAATGCCTGCTTGCCCCAGTCGGTTTCGAGGTAGACCACCGAGACCTTCTTGGCCTTCTTGCTCACCCACTCGGCATTGCGCTCCTGGAACACGTCGAGGGTGATCGACGGGCTCCACGAGTAGGCACCGGCCTTGGTGAAGTCCACCGCGGAGTTGGTGAAGCCGTACTGGACGAGCTTGCCGCGGTTGTAGATCGGCGACGCGGCGATCGACGCCGGGGAGGAGAAGTCGCCCAGCTCGGCGATGATCGAGGAGTCGTCGACGAACTTGGTGGCGATCGGCACCGTCTGCTTGGGGTCGGATTGCGAGTCCTCCCACTTCAATTCGACCTTGCGGCCGTTGATGCCGCCCGCGGCGTTGATCTCGTCGAGGGCGAGGTCGAAGCCCTGCTGCCACAACCGGCCGTACTCGGCGGACGGACCGGTGCGCGGACCGGAGACGCCGAAATACACCGGGCCGTCCGCGGAACCACCGCCGCCCGCGTCGCTGCAACCGACCACCGCGGCCGCCACACTCACCGCGGCCAGCGCACCCGCCACAATCTTGAAACGACGGCGCGAGCCGATCGAGAACTTGCTCATTGATGATTTCCTTCGAATTCGGACGCCAGGGAACCCCGGGCATTCAGCGCTTGCGCTCTCTTTTTCGAGAGCGCCTGGTCGTCACCCGGGGCACCCCACCGCCAAGCGAGGGTTGCCGATCAGCGAGCCGGGGCTCGAAATTGCTGATACTCGTGACCGTGGGAGGAAATGTAGCAGCAGGTCCGGGCGCCACGATCGTGTTCGATACCGTTCCGGGACAGCCGGATACGGCTCTAGCTGCGGCATCGGCGCGCCGCGGGTTTGCGATCAGCTCGAGACAAAAGGCCGCGCCGGGCGGTCGGGAATCGCGGCGGGATCAGCGCAGCGTGCGACAAATCATTGTCGCGGGTCCGCGGGCTCGGTACTGCTATTCCCCATGACCACTCTGCTGCACATCAATGCCTCCGCACGCGGCGAATTCAGTCAATCCCGCTCCATTGCGCAGACTTTCATCGAAACGCTCGCCGCGAAGGATTCCGGCTTGCAGGTCGACACGCTCGACCTGTTCGACGCGGGACTGCCCGAATTCGGCACCGATGCGGCCGCGGCCAAACTGGCCGTGTTCACCGGGTCGGAGCAGACGCCGGAACAGGTCGCCGCCTGGGAGCAGGCACGCGCCGTGTTCGACCGGTTCGCCGCCGCCGATCTGTATGTCGTCAACATCCCGATCTGGAACCACGGGGTGCCCTACATCCTCAAGCAGTACGTCGACATCGTCACCCAGCCCGGGTGGGCGTTCGGCTTCGATCCCGAGGTCGGCTACAGCGGCCTGCTCGACGGCAAGCGGGCCGTCACCGTGTACACCAGCGGTGTGCACCAGCCGGGCGTGCCGATCCAGTTCGGCAACGACTTCGCCACCCCGTTCGTGCAGGACTGGCTGCGATTCATCGGCGTGAAGGACGTCGCCGAGATCCGCTTCGCCCCGACCGTGCTCACCGAGGACCCGCAGGTCGGCTTCGCCGCGGCGCAGGAACGTGCGCGTGAGCTCGCCGGCGACTACTGAGACGTGGGCGCCGACCGGGCGCACCGTCGCGACGATCTGCGCCGTCGGCATTCTCGTCGTCGGGCAGTTGTACGTGGTGCTCCCGATTCTGGGCGATCTGGCCGCGGCGTGGGGCACCTCCCGCGCCGCGGCGACCTGGACGAGCACCGCGTTCGGGCTGGCCTACGGCGCCGGATTCCTGGTGACCGGGCCGCTGTCGGACCGGTGGGGGCGCAGGCCCGTGATCGTGACCGGCCTCGCCGCGACCGCGGTGTCCACGCTGGTGGTGATCGCCGCACCGAACCTCGGCGCCGGACTCGCCGCCCGGATTCTGCAAGGACTCACCGCGTCCTTCTTCGCCCCCGCGGCCTTCGCCTACCTCGCCGAGCGCATCGCTCCCGCCCGACGCGTCTTCGCCCTGACCTGCCTGACCAGCTCGTTCCTCGGTGCGGGCGTGATCGCGCAGGTGCTGGCCCAGGTCATCGACGACGTGTTCGGGTGGCGAGTTGTATTCGTCACCGGTGCACTGAGTTTCGCGGTGTCGGCTGTGGTGCTGCACGCCGTCCTCGAGCCGGGCAAGCGCCCGGCCGCGGCATCGGCTGGCACGGTGTTCACCGCGTTCGCCACCCTGCTGCGCACCCCGCGCCTGACCCTGCTCTACCTGAGCTGCCTCGCCGTTCTCGGCTCCTTCGTCGGCATCTACACCGGCGTCCAGCTGGCGCCGCCTGCCGGCGTCGGCGGTGCCGCGTTGCTCGCACTGCGAGCCAGCGCGATCCCGGCCATGATCGCGATCCCCCTGCTGGCCACCAGATTGGCGGCGATCAATCCGGAACTGCGCCTGATCAGCGCACTCGCCGCGGCAGGCGCGGCCGCAGGCATCACTGCCGTCCCCTTGGGCGGCCTCTGGGTCGCCGCCTGGCTTTTCGTCTTTGTCGCCTCGGTCGCCATCGCCGCTCCCGCAGCCGTCCAGGCGATCGCCGCCCGGGCAGGCGAAGCCAGAGGCGCGGCCACCGCCCTCTACACCTTCGCCCTGTTCCTCGGCGCCGCCACAGGCCCCCAGCTGACCAACCTGGTCGCAGGCAACGGTTTCACCGCCGTGGCACTGGTCATCGCCGCCCTCGGATTCACCGGGTCCACCCTGGCTTTCGCATCAACCAAACTGCGTACCAGGTGATCGGGCCGCTCGAGCCCTAATGGATCACGCCCGGCTGTCAGCCATGGACCGGATATGACAATTTGGTTATACTGAGGCTGGTGACCTGGGAGATTGTCCTGCATCCGGAGGTGGAGTCATGGTTCTTGGCAATCTGCGATGGAGACCCGGAAACGGGTGACCTGATCGAGCGGGCAATCGATCACCTGATGTCAGAGGGCCCGTGTGTGGGCCGGCCGCTGGTTGATCGCATCAAGGGCAGCCGGTATCACAATATGAAGGAGCTACGGCCTGCCTCGACCGGCACTACAGAGGTGCGGATACTGTTCGCCTTCGACCCGGCCCGCGAAGCGGTGATGTTGGTGGCCGGCGACAAATCCAATAACTGGCAGGGTTGGTACAGCGGGGCGATACCGCTGGCCGACAAGCGCTTCGCCGAGCACTTGGAAGCGTTGAAGGAGCGGCAGCCATGAGTACGGAATTCAGCAAGTGGAAAGACGTCAAAACAAAGGCGCGGCAGCAGGATCCGCGGTCGTCTGCCGAGCGTGCGGCAGGTTCGCGCAAAGCAGACGAACGTCACGAGTCGTACCTTCGCGGGCATCAGCTGGCCGAGATCAGAAAGGCGATGGGGATCACTCAGGTCGCACTCGCCGATACCTTGGGCGTCACCCAAGCCAGGGTGTCGAAGATCGAGCGGGGCGAGATCTCCGGGATCGATGCCATCCGCTCGTATGTCGCCGCGCTCGGCGGATCAGTGGACGTCGTCGTCCGGCTGGGCGACCGAACGTGGAATGTCGCCTGATTCGTCGGCCGTATCCCCTGGCATGCTCTCCGGTATGACGGTGGGTGCGGGTGACGGGGTCGACTATGTCCGGGTGGTGTTTCGGCTGCCGGACGATCCGGCGGGGTGGCATTCGTTCGCCACGGAGCGGATGTGGGCGGTGCGGGTCGACGAAACTCGGGTTCGGCTGGACAACATCCCTTTTCACGCACGCGATGTCGCGTGCGGCGATGTCATCGCGGTCGAGGCCGGCGACGACGGCGTGCTGTGGGCGGGAGAGGTGCTCGAATCGTCCGGGAACTGCACGATCCGGGTCATCCCGGCCGACGGATGTCTGCGTGCGGAAGTTCGCCAGGCGGTACTCGACGCCTTCGAACCGCTCGGGGTCGACGGGGAGGGCAGCCGCACCGGCCTTGTCGCGCTGAATGTCCCGGCGAGCAGCGACATCGAGGAAACCAAAGCCACTCTCGCGCAGGGACATGCCGACGGGCTGTGGTTCTACGACCTCGGTTCGGTGACCGAGCAGTGGCGCACCGCCACCCCCGCGCTTCCCGATCGCAATCCCAGCGACCCGCCGCCCGAGTCCTACGGTCTCGCCTTCCCCGACGATCTCGCGGCCTGCGTCTACAACACCGTCGCGTCCGGCGAACGCCCCGCGCTGGTCGTGGTCCACGACCCCGAGGGTGACTGGATCATCGGCGACGGCTCAGACGACCCGCTCGACCCCGACACCGCGACCCTCCTCCACATCCAGCACGTGGTGGACGTCGACTCCGCCGTCACCGAACTGGCAGCCCTGCCACCCGGCAAACTGGCCTGGCGCGATCAACCCACCGACCCGTGGACCATCGAAGACTTCGCCTACCCCGACGAGTCCGACGGATCGGTGGAGTGAGGGATGCCTGGTCGACCGGGCTCGAACCGGCGTCCACCCGGTTGAGAGCCGGGCGCTCTACCACCGCGAGCTGCCCGCCGACATAAGTTCTGGTTGCGGCGACCACTATTAGTTGGCAGGATGGCCGGCACATGGTGAAAGAGATCGAAAGCGCTCGCGACAGCTTGGATGGGTTGTCGGTGGGTGATGCGTTGGGGGCTCAGTTCTTTGTTCCTGGGCGGTCTGTGGCCGAACTTGTCGCCGGGCGGCCGCCCGCGGGTCCGTGGGAGTGGACCGATGACACCGAGATGGCGTGTTCGGTGTTCACCGAGGTGCGGGAACGAGGGCGTATCGAGCGGGATGCGCTGGCGGCCACCTTTGCCGATCGGTGCGAGCCGTATCGCGGGTACAGCGGTGGGACCGTTGTCGTGCTGCACCAGATTCGGGATGGGCGGCCGTGGGCTGAGGCTGCCGGGGCCTTGTTCGACGGCCAGGGCTCGTGGGGGAACGGTGCGGCGATGCGGGTGGCGCCGCTCGGGGCGTATTTCGCCGGGGAGTTCGATCGGGCCGCGGCGGAGGCGGCGTCGGCTGCCGAGGTGACACATCGGCATCCGGAGGCGATCGTAGGGGCGATGATTGTCGCGGTGGCTGCTAGCTGGGCGGCCATCAGCCGTGGAAAGGACTGTGCGCCACAGGAACTACTGGACGTGGTGGAGCCGTATCTGATCGACGGGCGGACGGCGAGTGGGGTGCGGCGCGCCAAGAAGCTCCTCGGGCGATCGGTGGCCGAAGCTTCCTATGAACTGGGTAATGGTGCGCAGGTCAGCGCGCAGGACACGGTGCCATTCACGCTGTGGGCGGCGGCGAGCTTCCTCGACGACTATCCCGCCGCGATCACCGCGTGTGTCGAGGCTGGTGGGGATGCGGACACCACCGCGGCGATAGTCGGCGGAATCGTGGCCGCGCGCACGGGAATCGGGACGCCGGGCGGTGTGCCGGAGGAATGGCTGGCAGCGCGGGAAGCGCTGCCGGCCTGGGTGACAGAGCGAGGGTGAGGGCGCCGGGGCCGACGCGTTCGGTCAGGGGCGGGTGTGGAACTCCTCGAAGGTCGGGGTGGGGAGTTTGAGCTGGGCGTGGATGTCGCCGCCGAGGCCGAAGTGGCCGATCGCGCCGCCGTAGTTCTGCTGATAGCTCTGCCAGAGGACGACCACGCTGATGATGCGGTTCGCGCCGGGGGTAGTCGGGTCGGGGAACGGGTTGGGGAGGGTGGCCCGGTAGGTGGCGGTGCCATCGGCGGCCGTGATGAAGACATTGGGGACACCGAGTGGGCCGGGGCGGGTGGGTGCGGCCGGATTCAGGTCGCCCGAGCGCAGGGACATGATCGTGTAGAGCGAATCGGGGATCAATCCACTGAGCTCGAAACGGAATTCGCCGTGCCGTTCGTCGTCGCTGACGGAGACCTCTACCGTGCCACGTGCTTCCAGCCAGCGGCCGAGCGTGACCGGCTCGGTGAGTTTGCGACCGTCCTCGGGGCGCAGATCAGGGATCGGCACCTCATGGAAGGGGTAGCTGGGTCGCACCACCTCCCCTGCGTTCGGGAGCTGGTCGGGAGCGAAGACCATCGGGTAGTTGTGCGCGGGCAGTGGCAACGGAAGCGTGTGCAGAACCAGATTCGCGTCGTCCGCTGAAAGCTGCTCGGGCAGTTCACGAATCACCCGGTACGGCAGGTTCTCGCCGAACGCGGGCAGTGGGGTGTCGGCCGCGACGACGGCACGTCCCCATCGACGCGTCACCGTGCCGTCTGGGCCCGCTTCGTTGAGGAAACCGACGACGAGGAAATTGCCATCGGCGTCCACGATTTCACTGGGCGGATACAGCGGGCCCTGCGTGGTCGGCGTCAGATCGTAGAGCCGTTTCACCATGCGGACAACACCTTTCGATCGTCGGCGAGTTCGATGCCGTTCACGTCGCCGACCCGGTCACCGAGCCTGCGCCACGCCGCGGTCGCGGCGGCAAGCAGGTGCGGGTCGTCGCCGCGGTGGAAGGGATGCGCGACGATCCACAGAAACGGCAGGTCCGTGCTGTGATCGCCGTAACCCCAGGTGTCGTCGGGGCTGATGCCGTGTTCGCGGAGGTAGGCCACCACCGCTTCGCCTTTGGCCTCGCCGATCATCGGGCGGTGCACCTCGCCGGTCAGCACGCCGTGTTCGTCGAGCACCGGTTCGGTGGCGATGATGTGATCGGCGCCTACCGCGCCGGCCACCGGGGCGATCGCCGGCGCGAACGACCCGGAGAGCAGCACCGTGCGCACACCCGAATCATGATGTGCGCGCAGAGCTTCCAGGGTGTCGAGATAGAACGGCGAACCGTCGGCGGCGAAGGCGCCGAACCAGCGCTTCCCCGATTCCGCGAGCGCGGCGTACTCGACTCCGCGATAGACCCGGTAGTAGTGGCGGTTGATCTCCTCGCGCGGGGTTCCTGCCGCCGCGCGCTCCTTGATCTCGCCGGTGATGCGCGCGTACTCGCCGCCGTCGTCACCGTTCTCGGCGAGCCAGTGCCGCAGGAACGCGAACATGCTCTTGACGGTGATCAGCGTTTCGTCGACATCGAAGAACGCCGCGCCGGCGCCTACTCGCCGCTCGCTCATGCCGACTCCGCCAGGTGCGCGGTGACAGCCTTGGCCGCCTTGGCCCGCTCGATCTGCGCGATGCGCTCGTTGGGCAGCGCGGTGAACTCGACGCGCGAGTCGGCCACGGTCTTGCCGAATTGGCGCACCTCGGTCTCGATGACGAACTGCAGCTTGCCAGGGTCGTCCACCGAGACCGGTGTGAGCCGGGCGTGCAGGGTCGCGGGCAGCGGGAACAGGAACGAGGTGAACCGCAGGTCCACGTTGTTCCACACGATGTAGAAGTGCTCCTGCGGCCTGCGCACGCCGTACTCGAGTTCGAACGCGGCCAGGAACAGCTGGCGCACCGCCTCGATCACCACGATGCCCTGCACGTGCTCGCCGGTCTGATGGTCGAGCAGCAGTTCGTTGTCGCTGTCGAGGCGCAGATCGGCGCGGAAGAGGTTCTCGGCTTCCCTGGTCAGCCCGGCCAGCAGCACATTGGAGTGCTGGTACTTGTGCACGTGATGGCGGCGGGCGGGCTCGGCGATCTCCCCGACCACCCGCAACCCGGCCCCCGCGGTCTGCGCGACATGGTCGAGGTAGTCGAGATCGTGCCGGGTGATGCCCTGCCCCAAGTGCACCGTCAACTCCCGATCGGCCAGGCGGCCGCTACGCAACAGGGCGACGAGGCCCGACACGGTGTGCACCCGGTCGTCCGCGGAGATACCGAGAAACCGGTCGGCCACCACGACGAACGTGGTCGCCACCGTTTCCGGGGCACGGGTGGTGGAGTCGAGTTGGACAACAGACATGGATGAACCCTTCAGAAGGACGCTTATGGCGGGTGGGAACTCCCCCGCCATCCGGTCGTCACCCGGAGCACCCCGCCGCCGATGGAGGGTTGCCGCCCAGCAAGCCGGGGCTCGAAGCTGGAACTCGTGACCGTCGAACGAAAATTATTCGGCCGCAAACCTTTTGAACAGTGTTGCGACCACGCTGCGAAAAATCCGACCACAGGCGGAAGATCCCCTGGTCGACGATGCCTATGCTGTGCGTGACAGTCCGTCACACCCATCCCGGAGGCACCGTTGCCGAACAATCTCGAAGCCAGCATCGACATCGCCGCAGCGCCGGAGAAGGTGTGGTCGATCCTGGCCGACCTGCGCCGCATGCCCGAGCTCAGCCCGACCACGCTGAAGATGATCGCCGTCGGTGGGGTCCGCGACGGCGCCTACACCGTCAATCTGAACAAGGTCGGCTGGAAGGTGTACCCGACCACTTCGCGCATCGTGAGCTACGAGCCCAACAAGTCCATCGCGTTCCGGATGAACGAGAACCGCACGGTGTGGCGCTACGAGCTCGAACCGACCGCTACCGGCACCCGCGTTGTCGAGACCCGCACCGTCGACCCCGTCAAGGGCGTGCCCGCGTGGCTGCGCGGGACGATCAAGGTCGCCCTCGGCGGCGAGGAGAAGTTCGAGGCCGACCTGGTCGCGGGCATGCACGAAACCCTCAGCAAGGTCAAGGCTGTCGCGGAGCGCTGACCCGCACACACCTCGAGAGCCCGCCGGATCTTCCGGCGGGCTCTCGTCGTTTCGGGGTCACGGCAGGTCTTGCCTGATCTCCTCCAGAGCCTCCGCCGTGCGCGTGAGCAGAGCCGTCACCGTCGCGAGCTCCTCGGCGGTGAACCGGGCCGCGAGGTCACGCTCCACCGCGACCGCGTTCACGTCCCCCGCGGCGGTCACCTCCCGGCCTGCCTCGGTCAGCCGGGTCTCCAGCACGTTCTTGTGCCACTCGTGCGGCGTGCGCTCGACCAGGCCACGGTCCTGGAGGTTGGTCAGGACGGTGTTCATGGTCGGCGGCGTCACCCCCGCCAGTCTGGCCAGCGCCGCGGCGGAGATGCCGGGGTTCTCCGCGAGGTGCAGCAGGGCGCTGTACTGCGGGACCGTCAGCCCGGCCGGCTTCAGCGCGGCGGTCTTCGCCGCGATCAGGGCCTGCTCGGCGCGCTTGATATACGTGCCGAGCCTCTCGGCGGCGGGCATGGACGTCATGCGTGCATGGTATCCGCCCGTCATCACGTAATGCCCTTGACGATCATTAGAACTCTAATCTACATTTCTGCCCATTGCTTGATGTTTGGCATTACATCACTGAGAGGCTTCATCATGATCAGGTCCAGCGCCACCATCGCCCTGGCCGTCGCCTGTCTGTCCGCGACGGCGTGCGGAACCGACTCCGCGCCCACGTTGCGCACCGCCTTCGAGCTGCCCGGCAACGCTGTGTATCCCGAGGGCATTGCGCTTGATGCCCGCTCCGGTGACAGCTATATCGGCTCGTTCGCCGACGGCACGGTCTATCGGGCGGCCGCGGGAGCCAAGCGCGCGGAAGTGTTCCTGCCCGCCGGCGCGGACGGCCGTAAGACCACCAACGGCGTGCGGGTCGACCGGGACGGCAGGCTGTGGGTGATCGATTCGGGTGTGGGAGTCGCGGTGTACGACATCGGCTCCCGCGCGCTGCTGGCCCGGTTCGAGGTGGCGGGCGCCGCTCCGCGTTTCGTCAACGATCTCGACTTCGGGGCCGACGGGAGCGCCTATCTGACCGACAGTGTCCGCAATGTCGTCTATCGGGTCACCCCGGACCAAGTGGCCACGGGCCGTGGCGAATTGGGGGTCGCTTACGACCTGGGTCCGGTGCTCGGACCGCGCGACGCGAAGACCTTCGAACTGAACGGCATCGTCGCCGATCCGGCAGGGACGTATCTGCTCGTCGTCGCGATGTCGGCGGGCGAGCTGTACCGGATCGACCTGACCGGCGCCGAGCCGATCCGCAAGGTCGCGCTGACCGGCGGCGACGTGCGCCACGGCGACGGCATGGAACTGCGCGACAACACCCTGTGGGTGGTCCACAACACCGAGAACACCATCAGCCGCTGGACCGTCAGCGACCGCGGTGCCGCGGCGACGCGTGATCGCGAATTCCATGATCCCGCACTGAATATCCCCACGACGATGGTGCACTCGGGCGATCGGGCGCTGATCGTGTCGTCACAGTTCGACAAGGGCGGGCCGATGGGCGATGCGGGCGCGCCGGGAACGTTCGTGGTGTCGGCGGTCGACGGGTTCTGAGTCAGGCCTCGCCGACGAATTCCCTGAGGACGGCGACGAATTCGTCCGGCTGCTCGACCTGCGGCGAGTGGCCTGCGTGCTCGACGAGGTGGGTGCGGGCGCCCGCCGCGGCGTATCTGTCCAGGGTGGCCGCGCTGTCGTAGAGGAGGTCGTGTCTGCCGTGGACGGCCAGGACCGGCAGGTCGAGTGTGGCCACCCGCTCGTCGAGCGGGCGCGCGGCGAAGTCGTCGGCCCGCGCACCGACGGCGTAGGCGAGGCCGGCGGGGACTGCGGCGCGGAAATCGCGGACCATCGCGTCGGCAAGGCCGGGCGCGGAGTCGTAGCGGAAGCGAGGCGCGAACACGGTCCGGTTGGCCAGGCGGATCACCAGGCTTGGTGTCCAGCGCTGCGCCAGCCGCACCGTCCACGGGCGGACCACCCATTTGGCGGCGGTCGGGATGCTGGCGGCGTGGTAGTCCGGCGCCTGGCCGATCACCACCACGCGGGCCACCCGCGGCGACACCGCAGCCAGCTCGAGGGCGATCTCGGCGCCGAACGAATGTCCGACCACCGTGACCTGCGACAGGTCGAGCTCGCCGAGCAGTGCGAGGATCGGGGCGGTCCGGGCCGCGGCCGTGAAATCACCGGATTCCGCGCCTTGATCGCGGACATCCACCCTGATCACCCGGTAGTCGCCGGCCAGCCGTTCGGCGACCGCCGCGAACCAGTCGACCGAGCCGGGGATGCCGTGCACGAACACGATCACCGGGCCGGTGCGCGAGCCTTCGTCCAGAAACAGCACCTGTCCAGACTATCGAGGACGCACCGGCGACCGGGTTTCCCGGCCTGGTCAGCGCGGTGGCGACCAACCATACGGTAGCGTATGGGGATGCCGCAAGAGGAGAACGTGAGGTCGGCCGGGCGCAGGTTGACCGCCGACGACTGGGCGCAGGCCGCCTTGGACGCCCTCGGCGAAGGCGGGCTGGCCGCGGTGGCGGTCGAACCGCTGGCCAAACGACTCGGCGCGACCAAGGGCAGCTTCTACTGGCATTTCAAGGATCGCGCCGCACTGGTCGAGGCCGTGCTCGCGCGGTGGGAGCAGCGCGGCACGCAGGACGTCATCGATGAGCTCGATCAATTGCCAGGGCCCGCACAACGATTGCGGCAACTGTTCACCCACGTCATCGAGTACGCCGCGCACGGCAGGGAGGATCTCGCGCTGCTCGCCTCGGTGGATCAGCCCGCCGTCGCCGCCGCGATGAGCCGGGTCGCCGAACGCCGGATCGACTATGTCGCCGCGCAATTGCGGCTGCTCGGGGTGCCCGATCCGCAGGCCTACACCCGCGCGAGCGTGGCCGTCAGCATCTATCACGGGTTCAATCAGCTGGCCAGGATCGCGCCGCAGACCCTGCCCGCCACCGACGAACTGGTGGACGCGGTGGTCTCCCGGCTGCTCGATCCGCAGCGCTGAACAGTCGCATGTCCAGCTGGGTTTACCGCATTGTCGGCCCACCAGTGGCGGTAATCGGCCTCGTCGAATACGCTTCGCCGCGGATGAAAACGCCTCATGGAGGGACGATTGATCACTCCGAACAGGCCGGAGGACGTAGCCGAAGTCCGGCACAGGGCGCCGTTGACCCAGCTGATACACCTGATGGCGGAGTATCAGCAGCTCGGCGCGCACCGTGATACCTACCTCGCGACCCCCGCCGACGACACATTCGTCCGTGGCTGCGGCATCGTGGCGGGCACCACAGCCACCATAGGCGTCATCTGCGCCGCCGTCGGCGCCTGGCAGGGTGGCGTCGCGCTACTCGTGATCGCCGCGCTCCCTGTCCTCTTGGCATTCCGTCGCGGAATCCTCAACCGGCAGAACCGCGCCGCGCGCATCGACCTTTTCGACCACGGCGTCACCGTCTACCGTTCGGGCCAGCGCGTCGCCGGATTCCGCTGGGACAGTACCGAAGTGCGCCAGCAGATGATCCCCTTCCACGACACCACGGCGGTGTCCTATTACCTCGCGCTCACCGGTCCCGGCGGTGTCGAAGCCAGCATCGACGAAGAAGGCTTCGCCCGCGCCCGCGACTGGGCCCGCGCCATCCAATCCGCGGTCACCGCAACGCAACTCCCCGCCGCCGTCGACGCCATCGACAACGGCGACACCGTGTCCTTCGGCGACATCGGCCTCTCCCTCGACGCCCTCCACTTCCAGGGCGAATCCTTTTCCTGGGAGAACATCCAGCTCATCGACGCCCGCAGCGGCCACATCCGCCTCAAGCTCACCGGCACCTGGCGCTCCCTGACCCCGGTCGGCACCATCCCCAACTTCTACATCTTCAACGAACTGGCGGAGAGGTTGCGGCTGACGCCGGTGGGGTGAGACAGCTTCCGCGACACCGGGTTACGCCGGCGACAGCGAACGGTCTACTCGCCGGATGGCGGCGCGAGTTCCTTCTTCGCCGGACAGACCGAAGGCCGGTCCACTCGGGAGTGGACCGGCCTTCGTGACTTCGCGAGAACTAGTGATCCGGGGGGATCAGAAGTCCATGCCGCCCATGCCGCCGGTGGGGTCGCCCGCGGGGGCGGCCTTCTCCGGCTTGTCGGCGACGACGGCCTCGGTGGTGAGGAACAGGGCCGCGATGGAGGCCGCGTTCTGCAGGGCCGAACGGGTGACCTTGACCGGGTCGGCAACGCCGGCGGCCAGCAGGTTCTCGTAGACGCCGGAGTCGGCGTTCAGGCCTTCGCCCTCGGGGAGGTTGGAGACCTTCTCGGCGACGACGCCGGGCTCGAGGCCGGCGTTGAAGGCGATCTGCTTCAGCGGGGCCGACAGCGCGACGCGCACGATGTTGACACCGGTGGCCTCGTCGGCCGACAGGCCGCTGAAGCCGTCCAGCGCGGGGGCGGCCTGGAGCAGGGCCACGCCACCACCGGCGACGATGCCCTCTTCGACGGCAGCCTTGGCGTTGCGCACGGCATCTTCGATGCGGTGCTTGCGCTCCTTGAGCTCGACCTCGGTGGCGGCACCGGCCTTGATCACCGCGACACCGCCGGCCAGCTTGGCCAGGCGCTCCTGCAGCTTCTCACGGTCGTAGTCCGAGTCCGAGTTCTCGATCTCGGTGCGGATCTGCGCAACGCGGCCCTTGATGGCCTCCGCGTCGCCGGCACCCTCGACGATGGTGGTCTCGTCCTTGGTCACGACGACCTTGCGAGCCTGGCCGAGCAGCTCCAGACCGGCGGTCTCCAGGGAGAGGCCGACCTCTTCGCTGATGACCTCGCCACCGGTGAGGATGGCGATGTCGGCGAGCTGCGCCTTGCGGCGGTCACCGAAGCCGGGCGCCTTGACGGCGACGGACTTGAAGGTGCCACGGATCTTGTTCACGACCAGGGTCGACAGGGCCTCGCCCTCGACGTCCTCGGCGATGATCAGCAGCGGCTTGCCGGCCTGGATGACCTTCTCCAGCAGCGGCAGCAGGTCCTTGACGGTCGAGATCTTGGCCGACACCAGCAGGATGTACGGGTCCTCGAGGACCGCTTCCTGACGCTCGGGGTCGGTCACGAAGTAACCGGAGATGTAGCCCTTGTCGAAGCGCATGCCCTCGGTGAGCTCCAGCTGGAGACCGAAGGTGTTGCTCTCCTCGACGGTGATGACGCCTTCCTTGCCGACCTTGTCCATGGCCTCGGCGATGAGCTCACCGATGGACGAGTCGCCTGCCGAGATACCGGCGGTGGCAGCGATCTGCTCCTTGGTCTCGACCTCCTTGGCGGTGTCGAGCAGCTTGGCGGTGACGGCCTCGACGGCCTTCTCGATGCCGCGCTTCAGGCCCAGCGGGTTGGCGCCGGCCGCGACGTTGCGCAGGCCCTCACGCACGAGCGCCTGGGCGAGCACGGTGGCGGTGGTGGTGCCGTCGCCCGCGACGTCGTCCGTCTTCTTGGCGACTTCCTTGACCAGCTCGGCGCCGATCTTCTCGTACGGGTCCTCGAGGTCGATCTCCTTGGCGATGGACACACCATCGTTGGTGATCGTGGGGGCGCCCCACTTCTTCTCGAGCACGACGTTGCGACCCTTCGGGCCCAGCGTCACCTTGACAGCGTCGGCGAGGGCGTTCAGACCCCGCTCGAGACCGCGACGGGCCTCTTCGTCGTACGCAATTGTCTTGGCCATTGCGTTGAGATCCTCCACATGTCTATGGCTGACACACGAGACGACCACAGGTTGGATCGCCCCAAAGTACGCTGGCCAGGTGCGGTGCCCGCGACGGACGACCGAGGGTGTCGATGGAACCCGGCCTCACCGTCCCGACCTGGCACTCAACAGACGCGAGTGCCAAAGCATTTTTAGCACTCGGGTGGTGAGAGTGCAAGGTCGCGCCCGGCGCGGAGGAACACACCGGGCGCGCCCCGCGTCAGGACTCGTCCTGTGACGCCGCCAGGAACTGATTCAGCAGCTCGACGAGTTCGGCTTCTACAACAGCCTTGTCCAGGCCGAGGTCGCTGAGCACGCCCGTGCCGTTCTCCTGTTCGAGCAGCGCGAGCAGGATGTGTTCGGTGCCGATGTAGTTGTGACCGAGGCGCAGCGCCTCGCGAAAGGTGAGTTCGAGGACCTTCTTCGTCTCACCGTCGAACGGGATGAGCGCGGGGATCTCCCCGCCCGCCGGCGGCAGCGACGCGGTGGCCGCCGCCTGGACCGACTCCAGGGTGACGCCACGGGCGATGATCTCCTTGGCGGCCAATCCCTCGGACTGGCGGATCAGGCCGAGGATCAGATGCCCGATCACGATCTGACCGTTGCCCGCCTCGCGGGCAGCTTCCTGGGAGCCGACGACCACCTGCCGGGCGCGTTCGGTGAACTTGGCGAACCCGGCCTGCGGGTCCATGGCCGCGGCGTCGCCGGGCTGTTTGGGGACGAAGCGCTTCTGCGCGGCCTGCTTGCTGACACCCATGCTCGCGCCGATATCGGTCCAGGAGGCGCCGGAGCGGCGGGCCTGGTCGACGAAGTGGCCGATCAGGTGATCGGCGGTCTCGCCGAGGTTGCCTGCGACCACCACGGCGTCGGTGAGCTGGTCGAGGACGTTGTCGGGGCGGGCCTTCTTGATGCCGTCGATCAGATCGTCGAGGCGGAAGTTCGGTGTGCTCATGCGTCAACTGTAGGTTGACGATTCCCGATCGTCAATCATTAGTTGACGATCAATCGGTGGCAGAGTGTCGACATGGGGAGATTTCGGCGTTCGGCCCGGTGGGGACTGCGCATCGTGGGGATTGTGGTGACGCTAGCCTGCGTGGTCGGCATGGGCAGGTTCCTGTGGCCGCAGCCGGGAATCGATGACCAGCCCGAGTCGACCGAGCGGCAGCTGGCGTTCGTCCGGGACGCGCTCGACGATGGGGCGGATGTCGCTGCGCAGGCGCAGTTTCCGGAGGGGCACTTCTTTCTGAACGCGCTCTACGGCCTCTCGTGGGTGCAGGCGGCGCACACCGATCCGGGTCTTCGCGAGGACGCGCTGCGCGAATCCCGGTGGGCGCTGGATCGATTGGAGTCCGAGGAGGGTCGGGCCGTGTTCAGCCCGACGTTGCAGCCGGCGTATGGGGTGTTCTGGGCCGGGTGGACCAACTGGTTGCGTGGGGCGATCCTGTCGCTCGATGCGTCTGATTCCGCTGAGGTGCAGCGGTTTTCCGCGCACAGTGCGGAGATCGCGCAGGCTTTCGCCGCATCGGAGACGCCGTTCTTGCAGGCCTATCGTGGACAAGCCTGGCCGGTCGATTCCACCGTGGCTGTGGCCTCGATGCGATTGCACGATCAATTGTTCGACGACAAGTTCGGGGCGGTGACGGCACGGTGGCTCGGGGCGGTGCAGAGCCGGCTCGATCCCGCCACCGGGCTGATGCCGCACGAGGTGTCGCCGGACGGGTCACAGCTCGACGGTGCGCGGGCGACCTCGCAATCGGTGATCCACCGGTTCCTGCCGGAGATCGATCCGGCCTTCGCGCGCAGTCAGTACGCCCTGTATCGCGAGCAGTACCTGTCCTATCCAGGCGGTTTCGGGCCTGCTCTGCGCGAATACCCCAAGGGTGTCGACGGTGTCGGCGACGTGGATTCGGGGCCGCTGGTAGCCGGAATCAGCTTGTCCGCCACCGTGGTCGGGCTCGGGGCTGCCCGGGTGAACGGCGACAGCGAGCTGGCCGCCGCGATCGGCGCCGAAGGTGAGCTGCTCGGTCTGCCGGTCAGTCTGCCCGGGTCCAAGCGGTATGCGTTCGGGGTGGTGCCGATCGGGGACGCGTTTGTGGTGTGGTCGTCGACGGCTCGGCTGCTTACCGGGGAACCGCCGACCGGCGAGGACGGCCTGCGCTGGTGGTGGCGGGTGCCGTGGTCGATCGTGATGGTGCTGATCGCCATCGCCCCCTGGACAGGGAGACTCGCCGCGGCGTTACGGCGAAACCGATCTACACCCTGACCCGCCCGTTCGGCGCGACGCTGTCGGCCGGATATCCCGCTTCCCGGATACCGGGCCGACAGTCGAATCCCGCGGCCCGTCGGCCGCCGAAACTCAGTCCCGCGGACGACGCAGCCGCAGCCGGGCGGACCCACGGATCGCCGGGCGGCGGATCTGCGGGATCCGGCTCTGGGCGCGCCGCTGGGCCCGGCGCTCGGCCGGTTTGTGCTGCCAGGTCTCCGGCCGCGCCGCCACCCAGCGCGCCGAGCGCCAGGCGAACGGGATGTGCGCCAGGTAGAGGGCGACCAGGATGAGCAGCAGGACGATCGGGTAGGTCACCAGCAGGGCGGCGGCCAGAGCCGTCAGCACCAGCAGGCCCGCGGCCGCCTGGGGCGCGACCGATACCGACTTCATCGCCAGGGTCGGGATGGTGCTCACGCACAGCAGCGCGGCGAAGATCGTCCAGGCGGCGACGAAGGCGAAGCCGTCCCACCAGCCGTCGCCGAACTGCACCTTCAGCGCGATCGGGACCAGCGCGATCAACGCGCCCGCCGGGGCGGGCACGCCGACGAAGTACTCCCGCGCCCAGTTCGGGCGGGAATCGTCGTCGAGCAGGGTGTTGAAGCGAGCCAGGCGCAGCACCAGGCTCACCGCGTACAGCAGGGCGACGATCCAGCCCGCGCTGTAGCCGTCGAGCAGGGTGACGTAGAGGACGAGCGCGGGCGCGACGCCGAAGGAGATCGCGTCCGAGAGCGAGTCCAGTTCGGCGCCCATCTTGCTCGTGGCGTCGAGCATCCTGGCCAGGCGGCCGTCGAGGGTGTCGAGCACGGCGGCGGCGCCGACCATGGCCAGCGCCACGTCCAGCTCGCCGTCGAGCCCGAACTTCACCGCGGACAGGCCCGCACACAGCGCGAGGATGGTGACGACACTCGGCAGCAACCGCACCGAGCGCCGGTGCTTTCGGCGTGCGGCCTGTTCGATCATCCCAGCACAGCCAGGACGGTTTCGGCCCCGATCGTGCGCTGGCCGGGGGCGACCAGCAGTTCGGTGCCGACCGGGAAATAGGTGTCGACGCGGGAGCCGAACCGGATCAAGCCGTAGGTGTCGCCGATGGTGAGCACATCGCCGACGCGCGCGTCACAGACGATGCGGCGCGCCAGCAGACCGGCGATCTGCACGACGACGACCTGCTTGCCGTCGGCGGTGTCGATGAGCATGCTGTTGCGCTCGTTGGCGTCGCTGGCCTCGGGCAGATCGGCCGAGAGGAACTTGCCCGGCTGATGCAGCACCTCGCGCACGGTCCCGGACACAGGAACGCGCTGCACGTGCACATCGAGCACGGACAGGAAGATGCTGACGCGCGGCAGCGGCTGATCGCCGAGTCCGAGCTCGGCGGGCGGCACCGCGGTATCGACGAGCGCGACCTCACCGTCGGCGGGCGCGACGACGATGCCCGGCCGGTTCGGCGGCACCCGGTGCGGGTGCCGGAAGAAGGCGGCACAGGCGGCAGCGGCGGACAGACCTGCCCGGCGCACCCATTTGTTCCGTCCGCCGACGACCGCGACCGCCAGCGGCACCGCGACAAACGGCAGGCCGGCGGGGTGCAGTGGAGGTACAGCGGCCCGCACCAGGTCGACCATGTGGCCGACGGCGGTGGTGTCGGGCGTGCCGGGCGGGGTGGGGCGGCGTGCCACGGGCTCCCTCTTTCGTGATGTGACGACAACGCAAGCGTTCACACCTTACGGGAACCCCACCGCTTCCACCCGTGGTCAGTGTGCCGCTCTACGTCCTGTGAACAGCTTCACCAGGAACAGCAGGACGCAGGCGCCCGCCAGACAGGTGAAGAAACTGAAGATCCAGCCAGCGCCCTCGACGTCGACGCCGAAGAGGCTGAGCACGAAACCGCCGAGCAGGCCACCGACGATTCCGACGACGATATTGAGCAGGATCCCCTGCTGCGCGTCGGTCTTCATGAACTTGCTCGCAATCCAACCGGCGAGGCCGCCGATGATGATCCAGCTGATAATCCCGAGTCCGAGCATGGTGTCCTCGTTCCCTCGATGGGTCGGCGAGCAATCGCCTTGCCTCCAAGGTACCTGTAACGGTTGTGACATATGACACGACTTCGCGGACCGAAGCCGTTAATATGAGGACGCCTCATGTCTGCACGTTCACATGTTGTCCATGCGCGGGTCATGGGCGATGAGCGACGGATTTCGATGCTTCGGGTACACCCAGCGGTGCAACCGCAGGTTGACAGGTACAGAGGAGACGCATAATGGCTGCTCGAATCGCCCAGACGACTGGAGCTGAGCACACCGCGATTCTCGGTTTGGGCGTCTATCGCCCCGTCCGGGTGGTCACAAACGACGAGGTCGCGGGCCCGATCGACTCGAGTGACGAGTGGATCCGCACCAGATCGGGAATCAGAACCAGGCGTTTCGCCTCCGCCGAGGAAACCATCCAGAGCATGAGTGTCGCCGCCGCGAAGGACGCGTTGGCTTCATCCTGTGTGGCCGCCGATCAGGTCGACTGCGTCATGGTCGCGACCTCGACCCATCTCCTACTCACCCCAGCCATCGGGCCGCAGATCGCCACCGATCTAGGCATGACCGGCGCGGCCGCGTTCGACATCTCCGCCGGCTGCGCCGGCTTCTGTCACGCCCTGGCGATGGCCTCGGATCTCGTGCGCGCAGGCACGGCGAAGAACGTGCTGGTGATCGGGGTCGAGAAGCTCACCAACACCGTCGATTTCACCGACCGCGCGACGGCGTTCCTGTTCGCCGACGGCGCGGGTGCCGTCATCGTCGGCCCGGCCGAGGAGCAGGGCATCGGCCCGACCGTCTGGGGCTCGGACGGCACCCAGCATCACGCCATCCGCCAGAACAAGGACTGGATGGAGTTCTTCGCCGAGATCGAGGAGAAGGGCACCGACGCGGTGCGTCCCTACCTCGCGATGGAGGGCACCGCGGTGTTCCGCTGGGCGGCGCACTCGCTGGAGAAGGTCTGCCGCGACGCGATCGACCGCGCGGGCCTGACCACCGACCAGCTCGACGCGATGATCCCGCACCAGGCCAACGGCCGGATCATCGAGATCATGGCCAGGGTGCTCAAGCTGCCCGAGGACTGCGCGCTGGCCAACGACATCGAGGAATCCGGCAACACCTCGGCAGCATCGATCCCGCTGGCCATGGAGGCCCTACTACGCAAGGGCGAGTCGAAGCCGGGCGATACGGCCCTGCTGATCGCCTTCGGCGCCGGACTGTCCTACGCCGCACAGGTTGTCACGCTGCCTGTCTGGCAATAACCGACCAGCAACTACGCCCACCGCCGCGGTGGTCTGCCTTCCCGCAGGCCACCGAGCGGTGGGCTCGCCATGTCCACCCCGTCCCACTTGCACCAACCCGGACATGCTGGCAAACTTTTCGCTACCACCGCTGCTGATCGACGATGCTCAGCTCCCAGCGTTCCCGTCGTCAACCCGAGGTGATCGGCCGTGAAACTGCGCTCATTCCTGCCACGCAGGCACACCAACGACGTCCCCCTGCTGCCGACCATCGAGCCGGACGACAGCTTCGCGCTGCGCGCCGCGTTCACCCGACGTAAACGCGACGAACGCCTCGAACGCCTGCTCACCCCCAGCGAACTCGAGCTGGTGCTGCATCACCAGCTCTGACCACCGCGGCACCGCGGGCGAGGAGGATACTTCTACGGGTGAGCACTCCAGCGGTAACCAAACCGGCCATTCTGAGCGTTGACGACGACCCCGGTGTCTCCCGGGCGGTGGTGCGCGATCTGCGCCGCCGCTACGGCGCGGACTACCGGATTCTGCGGGCCGAATCGGGACCGCAGGCGCTCGAGGCGCTGCGGGAGATGAAACTGCGCGGCCAGCCGGTCGCGGTGCTGATCGCCGACTACCGGATGCCCGGCATGGACGGCATCGAATTCCTGGAGCAGGCGATGGACCTGCATCCCTATGCCCGCCGGGTCCTGCTGACCGCCTACGCCGACACCAATGCCGCGATCGACGCGATCAATGTCATCGATCTCGACCACTACCTGCTCAAGCCGTGGGACCCGCCGGAGGAGAAGCTCTACCCGGTCCTCGACGGACTGCTCGATGCCTGGCGCAGCGCCGAACAGCGGCCGGTGCACGAGACGAAAGTCGTCGGCGATCGGTGGTCACCGCGGTCCTCGCAGGTGCGAGAGTTCTTGGCGCGCAATCAGTTGCCGTACCGCTGGTACCCCCTTGACGAGCCGGAGGGCGCCCGGCTGCTCGAGGCGGCGGGCGCCGATCCGCTGACCTGTCCGGTGGTGATCACCGCGGGCGGCACGGCGCTGATCCAGCCCAGTGACAGCGAGCTCGCCGAAAACGTCGGGCTCACCGTCGAACCCAGCGGCGATTTCTACGACCTGATCGTCGTCGGCGGCGGACCGGCCGGGCTCGGCGCCGCCGTGTACGGCGCGTCGGAGGGTCTGCGCACGGTGCTGGTCGAGCGCACCGCGACCGGTGGGCAGGCCGGGCAGAGTTCGCGGATCGAGAACTACCTCGGCTTCCCCGACGGCTTGTCCGGTGCGCAGCTGGCCGACCGGGCGCGCAGGCAGGCGGCCAAGTTCGGCGCGGAGGTCATCACCACCCGCGATGTCGTCGGGCTCGAGGTCAACGGATCGGCGCGCACGGTGCGCTTCGCCGACGGCGGCAAGCTGTGCGCGCACACGGTACTCATCGCGACCGGCGTCGACTACCGGCGGCACCCGGCGCCCGGTGTGGACGAATTCACCGGGCGCGGTGTGTATTACGGCTCGGCGATGACCGAAGCCGCCGAATGCGCCGAACAGGACGTCTACATCGTCGGCGGTGCCAACTCGGCCGGGCAGGCGGCGGTGTTCCTGTCCCGCAACGCCCGTCGCGTGCACATCGTGGTCCGTGGCGACGCGCTGGAGAAGTCGATGTCGCACTATCTGATCCAGCAGATCGCGCAGATCCCGAACATCGTGGTGCACACCGAGACCGAGGTGGTCGGCGTCGACGGTGACGATCACCTCGAGCGGATCATCCTGCGCGACAACCGGACCGGCACCGAGGACAAGGTCGACGCGCAGCGGTTGTTCCTGTTCATCGGCGCCGCGCCGCAGACCGGCTGGCTCGACGGCGTCGTCACCAGGGACGAGACGGGCTACGTGCTCGCAGGCCCCGACCTGATGATCGACGGCGCCCGCCCGCCGGGCTGGGAGCTGCCACGGCCACCGCACCACCTCGAGACCAGCGTGCCCGGCGTGTTCGTCGCAGGCGACGTGCACGCCGAATCCGCCAAGCGGGTGGCCTCCGCGGTCGGCGAGGGCGCGATGGCGGTCATGCTCGTGCATCGGTACCTGGCTTAGGAGCGGGAATGACCTTGATCTGCGATCCGAACGAACTGCGCACGCTGTTCCTGTTCGAGAAGCTCGACGACGACCAGCTGGCGCAGCTGTGCGCCGCAGGCCGGATCGAGTACATCGACCCGGGACCGGTGTACCGCGAGGGCGAGCCCGCCACCTGCTTCTACGTGCTGATCGACGGCGAGGTGCGGCTGACGAAGCTGTCCGGCGGCACCGAGATCGAGATCAACCGCACCGACCACCGCGGCGTGTACGCGGGCGCGTGGATGGCCTACCTCGGCGACAAGGTGAGCCAGGACTACGCGGGCTCGATGTACGTCCTGCGGAGCTCCCGGTTCCTCGTGCTGGACGCCGCCGACTTCGCGCGCATGGTCACCGACTGGTTCCCGATGGCGGTGCACCTGCTCGAGGGCGCGTTCTTCGGCGGGCAGAAGACGGGTCAGCGGATCGCGGAACGGGAGCGGCTGCTGGCGCTGGGTTCGCTGTCGGCCGGGCTGACTCACGAGCTCAACAATCCGGCCGCCGCCGCCGTGCGCGCCACCGCCGGGCTGCGCGAACGCGTCGCGGGCATGCGACACAAGCTCAAGATGATGGCCGAGGGCAAGTTCACGCCCGAGGCGTTCGTGAAGCTGGTCGAACTGCAGGAGCAGGCCGCCGAGCAGGTCGCCAAGGCGCCCGAGCTGGCCCCGCTGGAGGCGGCCGACCGCGAGGACGGCCTGGCCGACTGGTTCGACGAGCACGGCATCGCCGACGGCTGGAACCTCGCGCCGACCTTCGTGCAAGCCGGTCTCGACATCGACTGGCTCGAAGGCGTGCACGCGACCCTCGAGGCCTGCCAGGCGCAGGTGTTCGAGGGCGCGATCCGCTGGCTGAACTACACGATCGAGACCGAACTGCTGATGAACGAGATCGCCGACTCGACGACCCGCATCTCCACCCTGGTCGGCGCGGCCAAGCAGTACTCGCAGATGGACCGCGCGCCCTACCAGGTGGTCGACCTGCACGAGCTGCTCGACTCCACGCTGGTGATGCTCAACCGCAAACTCGGCGACGGCGTGCGGGTGGTCAAGGACTACGACCGGGCGCTGCCGCCGATCCCCTGCTTCGCGGCCGAACTCAACCAGGTGTGGACCAACCTCATCGACAACGCGGTCTACGCGATGGGCGGCACCGGCACGCTGACCGTGCGCACCTACAAGGAGAACGACTGCGCCGCCGTCGAGATCGGCGACACCGGGCCTGGCATCGCGCCCGAGGTCAGGAGCCGGATCTTCGAGCCGTTCTTCACCACCAAACCCGTCGGCGACGGCACCGGACTCGGCCTCGACATCTCGTTCCGGATCGTGGTCAACAAGCACAATGGCGATATCCGGGTCGAATCCGAACCGGGCAGCACCCGTTTCATCGTCCGCCTGCCGCTCGATCCGCAGGCGGACAACGACAGCACACCGTCGAACACAGGAGATCAGTGATGTCTGAAGAGTTCGAAGGAATCGACCCGAACGTGCCGCCCAGCGGGGCCGGTTGCGCGGAGTGCGACGCCGCGGGCGGCTGGTGGGTGCATCTGCGGCGCTGCGCGAAATGCGGGCACGTCGGCTGCTGTGACAGCTCGCCGAGTCAGCACGCGTCGAAGCATTTCGCCTCGACCGGGCACTCGTTCATGCAGAGCTACGAGCCCGGCGAGGACTGGTTCTACAACTTCACCACCAGCGAGATGTACAGCCGCGGGCCCAAGCTCACGGAACCGACCAGTCACCCGGTCGATCAGCCCGCGCCGGGACCGGCCGACCGGGTGCCCGCGAACTGGCAGTCACTGGTCCACTGAGAGCGCTCAGGCGTATCTCCGCCTTCGCTCCGGCCGTGCGCAGGTCTGGCGCCGGCTGCGCCCGCTGCGCTAGCTGAGCTTGATCCCGGCGGCCTCGGCGACGGTCTTGTCGGCGTTGCCCGGCGCGAGGCAAACCAGCTTCGCGGTACCGAGCGCCACATTCGGGCTGCCCTCGAAGGGGCCGCCGGGGTGGGCGGCCAGGATCTGCTCGATCGCCTGCTTCTCGCCGTCGCTGTCGAGCTCGTTGAACTGCGCGCAGGTGACGGCGGCACCCGCGGCGGGCGCGCCCGTCGCGGAGGCGGGCTTGGTGGTGGTGGCACTCGCGCTGGAGGTCGGCGTGCCCTTGCGCAGCCCGTTCGCGTCGGCGGCGTCGTCGGAACCGCATCCGGCCACCGTCAGGCACAGCGCCCCAGCAGCCAGGACGACGAGGGAGATTCGATTCATCTGCAGCTTTCCCCGGTGGGTCGTTGCGCCGGCACCTCCGGCGCGTCCGGTGCAGCGTACCGGCTGGTTGCGGTGGTTCGTCATGTCAGCCACTTTCGGCCCTCGACCTTGCGGTCTGCCAAACGATCCCTGATCGTCCGGGCGGAATCGCCGGAACGCGGCAGAATGGGGCAGTGGCTGAACTATCGCTCACCGCCCGGCTCAACCCCTCGGCAGCCGACGCAAGGCGCGGCGTGGTGCGTCTGCATCCCGAGACGCTCACCGCACTCGGCCTGCGCGAATGGGACGGCATCGCGCTGACCGGCGCGCGCCGGACCGCGGCGGTGGTCGCCAAGGCCCCGGCGGGCACCCCGCCGGGGGTGGCGCTGCTCGACGACGTGACGCTGTCGAATGTGGGGCTGCGGGAGAACGCGGCGGTCATCGTCGCGCCGGTGATGGTCTACGGCGCCAAGCAGATCTCGCTGAGCGGGTCGACGCACGCGACGGCCAGTATTCCGGCGGCCACCCTGCGGCAGGCGCTGCTCGGCAAGGTGGTGACGGTCGGCGACACGGTGTCGCTGCTGCCGCGCGATCTCGGGCCCGATATCAGCTCGGCGGCGGCCACGCAGGCGCTCTCGCGCGCGTTCGGCATCGCCTGGACCACCGAACTGCTCACCGTCACCGCGATCGAGCCGATGCCGGGACCGGTGAGCGTGCAACCCAATTCGGCCGTCGGCTGGGGTCGCGGCGCGGCCGCGATCATGCACGCGATGGAGCGCGACTCCGACGCCGACCAGAACGGGATACCGGCCGATATGGTGTCGGTGAGTTCGGGGAGCGCGCCGATCCAGGTCGAGGATCTGGCGGGGGTGCAGGGGCAGGCGGCCAAGCTGGCCGAGTGGCTGAGCCTGGCGCTCGACGAACCCGAACTGCTGAAGACACTCGGCGCACCCGCTCATCTCGGCGTGCTGGTCACCGGCCCGGCCGGGGTCGGCAAGGCGACGCTGGCCAGAGCGGTCGCGGCGCCGCGCCGCCTCGTCGAGCTCGACGGGCCAAGTGTCGGCGCGATGGAGAGCGGCACCCGGTTGCGCGAGGTCGCCGAGGCCGTCGGCGACGTCGCCGCAGGGCGGGGCGGGATCCTGCTCGTCACCGATATCGACGCGCTGCTGCCCGCCGACGCCGAACCGGTCGCCACCCTCATCCTCGACCAGCTGCGGGCCGCGATGCGCGCGCCGTGCGTCGCCCTGCTGGCCACGACCGCCCATCCCGCACAGGTGGATTCGCGGTTGCGCGCGCCGGATCTGTGCGATCGCGAACTGGCACTGCCGCTGCCGACCGCGGTGGTCCGGCGCGCACTGCTGGAGCAGCTGTTGCGCAAGGTGCCTGCCGAGACACTCGACTACGACATGATCGCTTCGCGGACACCGGGTTTCGTGGTCGCCGATCTGGCGGCACTGTGCCGGGAAGCGGCGGTCAGGGCGGCGGGGCGGGCCAGCCGCGACCAGGCCGAGCCGGAGCTCACCCAGGACGATCTGGTCGGCGCGCTGGATGTCATCCGGCCGCTGTCGCGTTCGGGGACAGAGGAATTGGCGATCGGCTCGCTCAACCTCGACGACGTCGGCGACATGGTGGAGACCAAGCAGGCGCTCACCGAGGCGGTGCTGTGGCCGCTGCGCCACCCCGATTCGTTCGCCCGGCTCGGCATCGACCCGCCGCGTGGTGTGCTGCTCTACGGCCCGCCCGGCTGCGGCAAGACATTCCTGGTGCGCGCGCTGGCAGGCACCGGTCAGCTGAGCGTGCACGTGGTGAAGGGCGCGGAGCTGATGGACAAGTGGGTCGGCTCCTCCGAGCGTGCTGTCCGCGAATTGTTCCAGCGCGCCCGCGATTCCGCGCCGTCGCTGATCTTCCTCGACGAAGTCGACGCGCTCGCCGCGCGCCGTGGCCAGAGCAGCGACTCCGGTGTCTCGGACCGGGTGGTCGCCGCACTGCTCACCGAGCTCGACGGCGTCGAACCGCTGCGTGACGTGGTGGTCGTCGCCGCGACGAACCGGCCCGAGCTGATCGACCCGGCGCTGCTGCGCCCCGGCAGGCTGGACCGGCTGGTGTTCGTGCCGCCGCCGGACGCGGCCGCCCGGTTCGACATCCTGCGCACCGCGGGCCGGTCCGTGCCGCTGGCCGACGATGTGGATCTGTCCGCCCTCGCCGCCGACCTCGACGGCTACTCCGCCGCCGACTGCGCCGCCCTGCTGCGCGAGGCCGCGCTGTCGGCCCTGCGCCGCGATATGGCGGCCGCCGACGTCACCGCCGACGACGTGGCCACCGCGCGCCGCACCGTCCGGCCGTCGCTGGATCCCGATCAGGTCGAGTCGCTGCGCCGGTACGCCGAGAGCCGGGCTTGACGACCACCCAGCGTCATCGACGACGTCGCAGCTAGAAGGGTGTTTCGGCGAGTATCGTCGAGCTGTGGCCACGTTCGGGGACGGTGTGGATGCGGTCTCGGCGTTCGCGGGCGCCGCGATCGCGGGAATCGCACTGTTCGTGCCGGTCACCTCCCGCTCCAGCTCGGTGATCGACACCCCCTATCAGATGGCCAGCTGGGCGAACAGCATTCCTCGCGCGACGACCCTCGGACTGATCGTCGCCGTCGTCGTGGCCGTGCTGATCCGGCAGGGACTCGACTGGCTCGTCGCCGCCGGTGCCGCCGCGGCGCTGGGGCTCAACTATTTTGTCGGCCACACCATGGACTCGGCCGAGGTGCTCACCACCCAGAACTATGTGAACGCGCTGTTCGGCGGCGTGATCTTCGGCGCCCTGTGCCTCTGTTCGCTGCAGCTGCGCTGGGCCGCAGCCGGTTTCGCACTCGGCTCGGTGGCGGTGTTCGTGTACGGCGAAGTGATCGCGCTGGTCGCCGACAACATGTTGACCACGACGGACCAGGCCGTGCACAGTCCCTCGGGGCTGATCATCGCCGCTGTCGTGCTGCTCGCCGTGAACTCTGTCCGGCACCGGCACACCATCAAGCCGCCCGCCGGGCCGCCGCTCACCGCCGATCTGCCGATGGTCCCGATCGTGTCCGCGACGGTCCTCGCGCTGTCGGTGCTGCTGGCCACCGAATGGCTCCAGCGTGAGTTCGCCGAGCTCCATCGGGGCTTCTGGCCCATCGCGCTCGCGGTGGCGGTCACGGTCGTCGCCGCGTTCGTCGCGGCCACCCTGCTGCCCGGCCGCGACGGGACGGCTGTGCTGGTCGCCGTCAGCCTGGCCGCCGCGGGCGACTCGGTCATCGATGGCCCGAGCCTGGGCTGGCGGATCGTGCTCGTGCTCGGCGCGGCGGCCGTCGGCATCCTGGCAGGCATGCGCTGGGCCTCGCCGTGGGCCGTCCTGTGCGGCGCCGCCGCGATCTGCGTGTTCGTCACGTTCTCCGAACGCCTGCCGTGGACCTTCGTCTGGACGGTCGGCACGCTGGTTCTGGCCGTGGTCGCCGGGTATGCGTTCGGCTCGATCCGGGTCGGCTACGGGCCAAGCGCCGTGCTCGGACTCGGCGCGGTGTACCTGCCGTCGATCCTGTGGTCGATTCCCACCGGTCTGCGGAACTGGCCGACCGGCGCGGATCCGATGCCCGAAGCCACGGCAGGCCGGGCCGCGCTGGCCATCACGATCGGCGGCGCGGCCGCGCTGCTGCTCCTGTACCGGATCCGATCCGCCGAGCCGACGCCCGCGGTCACGCCATAGCCGTACCCGGCGGGACAGGGCGTGATCCCGGCTCCCGGGGCGCGCCGCCCGCTGATCGCGACATCCCAGGTGAGCGGGGTGCGCGCCGGTATCGTCGAACGGTGCCCAAGATCGGGGATGGTCTGGACGCGGTCACGGCCTTCGCCGGGTCCGCGGCGGCCGGAATGTCGCTGTTCCTGCCGTTCACCTTCGGGTCAGGCGCCGAGGACAATTCGCCCTACCACGTCACCAGCCTGATCAACAGCGTGCCGCGCGCGGCCGCGCTCGGGCTCATCGTGGCCGTCGTCGTCGCCGTGCTGGCCAGGCCGATCAACCGGCCCGGGCTGATCTGGCTCACCGCGACGGCCGGGGCGGCGGCGCTGGCGGTCAACTACTTCGTCGGGCGGACGATGGTCTCGGCCGACGTGCTCACCACCCAGAACTACATCGACTCGCTGTGCGGCGGCGTGTTGTTCGGCGCGCTGGGCATCTGCGCGTGGCGGATGCGCTGGCCCGCGACCGGTTTCGCGCTCGGCGTGGTGGTGGTGTTCATCTACGGCGAGGTCGTCGCCCTGTTCACCGCGAACTCCGCGGCGACGGTGGACAAGTCGGTGGGCATCCAGGCCTGGCTGATCGGCGCCGCGGTCGTGCTGCTCGCGGTGAACACCGTGCGCCATCGGCACGGCGTCATGCTGCCCGCGGTGCCGCGCATTGCCGCCGATCTGCCGATCAGCCCGATCGTGGCCGCCACCATCCTGTCGTTGTCGCTGCTGGTCGCCACCGAATGGCTCGGCCGTGAGTTCGACGGTCGCCGCGGGAACTTCTGGCAGATCGCCACCGCCGTGGCGATCACCATCGTGGCCGCGTTCGTCACGGCGACCCTGCTGCCCGGCCGCGACGGCGCCGGTGTCCTGATCGCGGTCAGCGTGGCCGCGGCGGCCGACGCGCTCGGTGACGGCAGCCGTCTCGGCTGGCATCTCGTGCTCGTCCTTGTGATCGGCACGGCCGCCGTCCTGGCCGGTCTGCGCTGGGGGACATCGTGGGGTGTCCTGCTCGGCGCCGCCGTGATCTGCGTGTTCGCCTCGGTGGCACAACGGATCCCGTGGTCGCACACCTGGACGGCCGGGACCGTCCTGCTGACCTGCGTCGCCGGTTTCGCGGTCGGCTCGATCCGGGTCAGCTACCTGCCGAGCGCCGTGCTCGGACTCGGCGCGCTGTACCTGCCGTCGATCCTGTGGTCCATTCCCACCGGGGAACGGCAGTGGCCGACCAGCACGACTGTCGCCGACGAGAGCACGCCGGCCAGGGTCGCGCTCGCCATCACCGTCGGCGCCGCGGCGAGCTTGGCCCTGCTGTACCGGATCCGTCCCGCCGCATCGGAAGAAGCGGCCGTGCCATAGCCGAGCCCCACCCGACATGGCCGACGCGACATCCGCGGTACCGGCGCACATCCCGGCATCGCCCGTAGGATCGGAGCGAGCTACTCGACCGCTACCGACCCGACGGAGGAGAGTTGCTCGCCGTACTGCTCGTCCACGCGCTGGCCGCACTGGTGGCACCGCTGTGCGTACGAGTGCTGGGCCGCAACGCTTTCTACCCGCTGGCCCTTGTCCCGCTCGGCAGCCTCGGCTGGGTGATCGCGCACTGGGGAACGACGGTGCGCACGCATACCCAATGGGCGCCGCAGATCTCGATGGACATCGACCTGCGCTTCGACTCGCTCGCCGCGGTGATGTGTGTGCTCGTGCTCGGCATCGGCGCGCTGATCCTGGCCTACTGTGGCCGCTATTTCGAGCGCGACGAAGCCAGGCTCGGCGTATTCGCCGCCGAGCTCATCGGTTTCGCCGGCGCCATGTTCGGCCTGGTCACCAGCGACAACATGCTGCTGCTCTACGTGTTCTGGGAAATCACGACGGTGCTGTCGTTCCTGCTCGTCGGGCATTACGCCGAACGCGCTGTCAGCCGGCGGGCGGCGATCCAGGCGCTGCTGGTGACCGGTGCGGGCGGGCTGGCGATGCTGGTCGGGATCGTCATCCTCGGGACGCGCTACGGCAGCTTCCTGCTCTCCGATCTGCTCGCGACCGCACCGCCCGCCGGGACCGCGGTCTCGGTGGGGATCGCGCTCGTGTTGATCGGCGCGATCAGTAAATCGGCGATCGTGCCGCTGCACTTCTGGCTCCCCGGCGCGATGGCGGCGCCGACCCCGGTGAGCGCCTATCTGCACGCCGCCGCGATGGTGAAGGCGGGCGTCTATCTGGTGGCCCGGCTAGCGCCCGCGTTCGCGCAGACGGCGCCGTGGCATGTGCTGCTCCTGCCGCTCGGCGTCGCCACGATGTTGCTGGCGGGCTGGCGGGCGATCCAGGTGCACGATCTGAAGCTGGTGCTGGCGTTCGGCACCGTCAGCCAGCTGGGTCTGCTGATCACGATGACGGCGATCGGCACGCCGGACGCGGCGCTGGCCGCCATCACGCTGCTGGTGGCGCACGCCCTGTTCAAGGCGAGCCTGTTCATGGTGGTCGGCATCATCGACCACGGCGCAGGCACGCGGGACCTGCGCCGGTTGTCCGGGCTCGGCAGGCGGGCGCCGTGGCTGTGCGCGGTGGCGGTGATCGCGGCGTTAAGCATGGCGGGGCTGCCGCCGATGCTCGGGTTCGTCGGCAAGGAGTCGGCGCTGAGCGCGCTGTGGTCGACCGAGGTGCTGAGCGCACCGGCGAGGGTGGCACTGCTGGCCGGCGTTGCCGTCGGGTCGGCGTTCACGGTGGCCTACAGCATCCGATTCGTGTGGGGCGCTTTCGGTGTCACCGCCAATCCCGAGCGCGTGGTGACCTGGCACGCGCCGGGTCCGCTGCTGCTCGGCCCGCCGGCGGTGCTCGCGGTGGCCGGGCTCGCGGGCGGTCTCGACACCCCGGCCGTCGACCGCTGGCTGAGTCCCTACGCCACGTCACTGCCCGGTGTCCTGGACACCCACCTCGCGCTGTGGCACGACTTCACCGGACCGCTCGCGCTGACGGTGCTGATCGTCGCGGCCGGTCTCGCGCTGTTCCTGATCCGGGGCCGGATCGGCGAACCGGCGCACCCACGGCTGGGCAATGCCGACCGCAACTACGACGCGGCCCTGCGCGCGATGGACCGGCTCTCGCTGCGCATCACCGGTACCGTGCAGTCCGGTTCGCTGCCAGCCAGCCAGGCCGCCATCCTCGGCACCCTGATCGTGTTGCCGACGATCCTGCTCGCCCTCGGCACCCGCACGGGAGTGCAACTGCGCCTGTGGGATTCGCCGTTGCAGGCGGCGATCGGGGCGATCATGATCGCGATGGCGCTGGCGGCGACGGTGCTGCGCAACCGTTTGGCCAGCGTGCTCGTCGTCGGGGTCACCGGCTACGGCTGCGGCGTCATCTTCGCCCTGCACGGCGCACCCGATCTGGCGCTGACCCAATTCCTGGTCGAGACACTGACTTTGGTGATCTTCGTGCTGGTACTGCGGGCGTTTCCCGCCGAGATCGCCGAAGACCAGGCCACCGCGTTCAAGGTCAGGCGGGCACTGCTGGCGATCGGCGTCGGGGTCACCGTCGCGGTCCTGGCCGCCTTCGCCACCGCGGCCCGGCGCAGCGAACCGATCTGGCAGGCCATTCCCGACGCGGCCTACCGGATCGGTGGCGGCAAGAACGCGGTCAATGTGCTGCTGGTCGACATCCGCGCCTGGGACACCCTCGGCGAGATCTCGGTGCTCGTCGTCGCCGCGACCGGCGTCGCCTCGCTGGTGTTCCGCAGCCGCCGCTTCGGCAGCGCGCCGCGCGCCGCCGACTCACCCCACTACGACCCCGACGCGGTGAGCTGGCTGCCCGCGGCCCGGCTGGTCGACCGGCGCGAACGTTCGATGGTCCTGCAGATCACCACCCGCCTGATCTTCCCCACCATCATGGTGCTGTCGGTGTACTTCTTCTTCTCCGGCCACAACGCCCCCGGCGGCGGCTTCGCCGGCGGCCTGATCGCCGGACTCGCCCTGACGCTGCGTTATCTGGCGGGCGGACGCTACGAACTCGGCGAGGCGCTGCCGGTGGACGCCGGGCACCTGCTCGGCGCCGGTCTCACCCTGGCCGCGGGCACCGCGACCGCGTCGCTGCTGCTCGGCGCGCCACCGTTGTCCTCGGCGATCGTCGAGGTGACCTTGCCGGTGCTCGGCCACATCAAGCTGGTCACCGCGCTGTTCTTCGACCTCGGCGTCTACCTGGTCGTTGTCGGGCTGGCACTCGACGTGCTGCGCAGCCTCGGCGCCCGCCTGGACAAGGAACTAATATGAGCGCCAACCTGATTCTGCTGATCACCATCGGCGCGCTCACCGCGTGCGGTGTCTACCTGCTGCTCGAGCGGATCGTCTCGAAGATGCTGCTCGGCATGATCCTGCTCGGCAACGCGGTCAACCTGCTGATCCTCACCATGGGTGGCCCGGACGGGAAACCGCCGATCCTCGGCAGCGCCGACACCGCGCACGACGGCATGGCCGACCCGCTGGCCCAGGCGATGGTGCTCACCTCGATCGTGATCACCATGGGGCTGGCCGCGTTCGTGCTAGCCCTCGCCTACCGCTCCTACACGCTGACCACCACCGAGGACGTGCGCAACGACCCCGAGGACGCCCAGATCGCCGCCCGGCGGGAACAGGAGGATCCCGAACAGTGACCCTGTCCCCGGAGCTGCTGCCCGCCATCGCCGCACTGCCGGTGCTGATCCCGCTGCTCGGCGCCGCGGCGACGCTGGTGTTCGGCCGCCGCCCCCGGCTGCAGGCGATGATCTCGCTGAGCGCGCTGTCGTGCGTGCTGGTGGTCAGCGCGCTGCTGCTGTACCTGGCCGACCGCGACGGCACCACCGCGGTCCAGGTGGGCGGCTGGCCGACCCCGATCGGCATCACCCTGGTGGTCGACCGGCTCTCTGCCGCGATGCTCCTGGTGTCGGCGTTCGTGCTGCTGGCGGTGTCGATCTACGGTGCGGGACAGAACATCTCCGACGGCGACGAAAATCAGCCGACCTCGATCTACCGGCCCACCTACCTGGTGCTGACCGCGGGGGTGTCGACGGCGTTCCTGGCCGGCGACCTGTTCAACCTGTTCGTCGGCTTCGAGATCCTGCTCGCGGCATCGTTCGTGCTGCTGACCGTCGGCGCCACCGAGGCGCGCATCCGCACCGGCATCGCCTATGTGATGGTGTCGATGGTGTCGTCGCTGATCTTCCTGATCGGCATCGGCATCACCTACGCCGCCACGGGGACACTGAATCTCGCGCAGCTGGCCGTTCGGCTGGAAGCGACGCCGAGCGGTGTGCGCACCGCCTGCTACGCGGTGCTGCTGGTGTCGTTCGGGATCAAGGCGGCGGTGTTCCCGCTGTCGAGCTGGCTGCCCGACTCCTACCCCACCGCCCCGGCGCCCGTGACCGCTGTCTTCGCCGGTCTGCTCACCAAAGTCGGTGTGTACGCGATCATCCGCACCCACACCCTGTGGTTCCCCGACGGCGCGTTCGACGACATCCTGCTGGTGTGCGGGCTGGCGACGATGCTGGTCGGCGTCCTCGGCGCGATCGCGCAGACCGACATCCGGCGACTGCTCTCGTTCACCCTGGTCAGTCACATCGGCTACATGATCTTCGGGATCGGGCTCGCCACCACGGCGGGCCTGACCGGCGCGGTCTTCTACGTCGCCCACCACATCCTGGTGCAGACCGGACTGTTCCTCGCGGTCGGCCTCATCGAGCGCCAGGCGGGCTCGGTGTCGCTGCGGAGGCTCGGCGGGCTGGCCACCGCGAGTCCGCTGCTGGCCGTTCTCTTCCTGGTGCCCGCGCTGAATCTCGGTGGTATTCCGCCGTTCTCGGGGTTCATCGGCAAGGTCGCCCTGTTGGAGGCGGGCGCCGCCGACGGCAGTGCGCTGGCCTGGGTGCTCGTCGCGGGCTCGGTCGTCACCAGCCTGCTGACGCTGTACGCGGTGGCCAGGGTGTGGAGCAAGGCCTTCTGGCGGCCGCGCGAGGAAGCGCCGGAGGGCCATCTCACCGCCGCGAAACCACCGACCCTGGTGGAGGATACGACCGACGTGCACTACGAGGACCGCACCGACCCCGGCCGGATGCCGGTGCTCATGGTGCTCGCGACCGCCGGTCTCATCACCGCCGGACTCGCGCTGACGGTGCTCGCTGGGCCGATTCTCGGCATCGCCGAACGCGCGGCCGCCGACCTGAACGACCCGTCGGTCTACATCGACTCGGTGCTCGGGCCGGAGGCGCGATGAATACGCTCGGGATGTTGATCAACCGCGACAACGTGCTGCGGGTCGGCGTGCTCGCGTGGTTGACCTGGGTGTGGGTCGCGCTGTGGGGTGACCTCAGCGCGGCCAATGTCATCGCCGGTTTCGTGGTCGCGCTGATCGTAGTCTTCGCGCTGCCGCTGCCGCTCGTACCGGTGACCGGGCGCTTTCACCCGCTGTCGTTCCTCGAATTGATCGTGGTGAGCGTCTATTACGCGCTCGAATCGAGCCTGCAAGTGGCCTGGTTCGCGATCCGGCCCGCCGGGCCGCCCGTATCCGGCGTGCTGCGGGTGCACCTGGGCATCCAGTCCGATCTGGTCCTGGTGATGGCGACCGACCTGCTCAACCTGATCCCCGGCACCATGGTGCTCGAGCTGGACCGGGCGCGGTGTGTGGTCTATGTCCACGTGCTCGACGTGGGCAGTGAGAAGTCGGTGGTGAAGTTCTACAGCACCACACGGCGATTGGAGCATCTGCTGATCAACGCCTTCGAACGGCCGAGCGAACGCCTGCGCCTCGATCCGGAGGAGCGCCCGTGACCGTCGTCGCCGTCATCGCAGGCATCCTGCTCACCGCGGCGGCGGTGATCACCAGCTACCGCGTGCTGGCGGGCCCGAGCACCCTCGACCGGGTCGTCGGGATCGACTCGCTGATGGCCATCGCCGCCGCCGGACTCGCGGTCTGGGCCGCCTACAGCAACGACACCACGGTGATCCCGGCGATCGTCGCGCTGGCCCTGGTCGGATTCCTCGGCTCGGCCGCGGTGTCGCGCTTCCGCGTCAGGGACGACCGATGACGGCTTGGGAATGGGTCTCGGCCGTGCTGATCCTGACCGGCTGCGCGCTCGCGTTCACCGCGTCCATCGGCATCGTGCGGTTCCCCGACACCCTCACCCGCATGCACGCCGCGACCAAGCCCCAGGTGGTCGGCTTGGTCCTGGTCCTCGTCGGCACCGGGATCGACATCAGGAACGACGTCAATGTGTGGATGCTGGTGCTGACCGGCCTGTTCACCATCATCACCGCACCCGTCATCGCCCACCTCATCGGCCGCACCGCCTACCGCGAACAGCGCCACCGCGACGGCCTGCTGCGGATCAACGAACTGGGCAACGCGGCCGACGACTAACCGCCCACCCGCACCGGCTCCATCGCAGGTTGGGGCGCCGTGGCGAACCAGGTGGCATGGAACGCGGCGGCCACCGCGGCCAGCGATCCGATGACGATCGCGCCCGCGAGCACCGGGTGCTCCGCCATCGGCACCGCCAGGTACCGGTAGGACAGCAGCAGCCCGGCGAACACCGCAGCGCCGAAGCCGACCATCCGCACCCGGAACGCACCCCAGCCACGTTCGGGCGCCCGCAATGCCGACTCGACGGTCAGGCACAGCACCGCGCCCGCCACCAGGTCGACGCCGTAGTGGTAACCGAATCCGAGCGTCGCGGCCACGGTCGCGCCCAGCCAGAACGCTCCACCCCAGCGCAGCCAGGCGGGCGCGCGTGACCCGTCGACATCACGACGGGTGTGGATGAACAGCGACAGCGCCCACGCGGTGTGCATCGACGGCATGCAGTTGCGCGGGGTGAACGCGTCGAACGGCAACGCCGCCGGGCTGCGGTCGATCGGCGGCAGCGCCGTCGGCCAGAAATTGCCCACCTGGAAACCGTGCCCGTCCGCGCCGAACGCGAACATCGGCCCGACGACGGGAAACAGCACATAGAACAGCGGCCCGACCAGCCCGAGCACCAGGAACGTCCGAACCAGGTAGTGCGACGGCCATTCCCCGGTCGGGACGACCTTGCGCAACTGCCACACCGCGACCACGATCGCCGCCACCGGCAGCTCGATGTACACCCAGTGCAGCACCGCGTACACCTCGGGCCCGAGCACATCCAGTACCCGGCCGAGGACCCACGACGGATCACCGAGCGCGTGATCGGCGAGCAGGAGGTATTCGTCGAGCACCGCGGGCCGCACCGCCGAGGTGACGTGCAACCACACGTCACCGACCTTGGTGGCGAGCACGAGCAGCGCACCCAGTGTCGCCGCCTTCAACGCGTCCGTGCGTTCGCGACCGCTCCAGCTCACCGCCGCGACGATCGCGAGCACGGTCAAGACGATCGTCGGCCCGTTGCCGACCGTGAACGGCTTGCCGTCGAGCAGACGCAGCGCGGCGCACACCGCGTCGATCCCGACCGCAGCGAACACCGCGAACACCCGCCTGCGCGCGTTGACCCCGACCAGCGCGAGCACCAGCCCGGCCCACGGCACCGACATCGATTTCGGTGTGCCGATGTAGTCACGGGCCAGACTCGCCAGCGGTCCGTCGAAACCGTTGACGAACGCGGCGATCTGCAATCCGACGAGAAGTACGAGCACCGACGACATCCCGACGACGGCGAGTGTGCGTGGCTCACGGAGACGGTTCCAGAGGACGGCACCCCCCGCAGCGCCACGCGGATGTTCGACAAGCATTCCGACATCGTAAACGGCGGGTTAACACCACCCCGCCGAGAAGCTGAACGCTACTGATCCAGCTCGCGCACCAGCGAATCGACGACCGCGACAAGATCACCCTGCGATTGCGCGGCGACGCGACGTTGCCGCTGGTAGGAGGCACCGTGGCGGGGAATGTCGGCGACGGCGGCCAGCTCGTCGGCGCAGCCGAGCCGCTTCGCGGTCGGCTCCAATTTGTTCAGCAGATCCATCAGATCGTCTGTGACCAAACGCTCATTACTGGCGTCGTCGACGATCACGATCGCGTCGAGCCCGTACCGCGCGGCCCGCCACTTGTTCTCCTGCACATGCCACGGCGGCAGCGTCGGCAGGTCCTCGCCCGCGTCGAGCCTGCGCTCCAGATCGACTACCAGGCAGTGGATCAGCGCGGCCACCGAGGCCAGCTCGGCCCGGCTGGACAGCCCGTCGCAGACCCGGATCTCGATCGTGCCCCACTTGGGCGCGGGCCGGATGTCCCAGTGCATACCGCCGAGCTGTTCGAACACACCGGTTTTGAGCTGGTCGTGCACGAAACCCTCGAACTGCGGCCAGTTCTCGAACTGGAACGGCAGACCGGCGGTCGGCAGCTGCTGGAACATCAGCGCGCGATTGCTGGCGTAGCCGGTGTCGTCGCCGGACCACATCGGCGAGGACGCCGAGAGCGCGAGCAGATGCGGATACGACAGCAGCAGCGAGTTCAGGATCGGAAAGACCTTGTCCCGGTGCGAGACTCCCACGTGCACGTGCACGCCCCAGATCAGCATCTGGCGGCCCCACCACTGGGTACGCTCGATCAGCTCGTCGTAATGCGGTGAGCGGGTGAGCTGCTGGGCCGACCACTGCGCGAACGGATGGGTACCCGCGCAGAACAGGTCGACACCGAGTGGATCGGCCGCGCGGCGCACCGCGTCCATGGTGCCGCGCAGATCGTCGACCGCGCCGCCGACCGTGTCGTGCACGCCGGTCACCAATTCGACCGTGTTGCGCAGCAATTCCTTGGTGACCTGCGGCGTGCCGTCATAGGCGCGCAGATCGCCGACGGCGTCGAACACCGCCGAAGCGGTGTTGGACAGATCACGCGTCACCTTGTCGACGAGCGCGATCTCCCACTCGATGCCGATGGTCGGCCGGGGCGAACCAGGGAACGGTACCGACTGGATTGCCCCGGCCATGTGCGTCTCGCTAACCGACCACGCCGCAGGCGACCCGGGTTCCAGCGTCACCCGTGGACAGCGTGGTCTCGTCGGGACCGGTGCCACCCTCGCGGGAGTACCGGGTCGGGATGTTGCCGAAGTTGTCGGCGCCGGAGTGCACGATCAGGGCCTTGCCCTTGACGTTGTCCAGGGTGACCGTGTCGGTCCGGGTGACCAGCTTCGCGGTGCCGTCGGCGTTGACCTGCAGCGAGGTCAGATCGCCGCTGGCCGGGTGCGCGTTGGCCGCGCCGACCTGAAGATGACCGCCCGCGGAGGCGAAGTCACCCTCACAGGTGCCGTTCTGGTGGAAGTGCAGGCCGTGGAAGCCGGGGGTCAGGCCCTGCGCCTCGACGGTGACGACCAGGTGGTTGCCCTCGGCGACGATGGTCGCGGTGCCGACGTTCGCGCCGGAGCTGTTCTTCAGGTCGGCCTTCAGACCACCGGCCGCCGGGGCGCCGTGATCTCCGCCGCCGTGGCTGTCGGCGGTGGTCGGCGCGGCGTGGCCGCCGCCGTGCGCATCGCCGGTACCCGCGGGCGCGGGCGAGCTGGTCCACACCGGCGGCGTGGTTCCCTTGACGTCACTCGACTCTTGGCTGTTGGTGCAAGCAGTGAGACCGAACACGGCAACCGCCAGCACCGGGGTCACAATGCGCCAGGACGGGCGACGAGTTGTCGACGTGGCCATCAGGGAACTCCTTTACGAGTACCGAGTTTAACGAGTAAAGCTGGGTGGACAGGGCTGTACCGCTCAAGATGATGCCACAGCGCAGGCACAGCCCCCGGCACCGCGTGCCGTGCCTCGTTCAGCGACCGGTCAGCACGACCACGACGCCCGGCGAGGTGTCACCGGACTTCGCCGCGACCGTTCCGCCGATCTCCGCGGCGATCTCGGTGGCCGCGGCCTTGTCACCCGCGCCGCTGCCGTAGAACACCGTCGTGGTGGTCAGGTTCTCGCCGTTGTAGTTGCCGGTGCTGACATTGCTCCAGCCCGCCGAGGTCAGTTCGCTCGCGGTCCGGGCGGCCAGACCGGCGACCAGGCTGTTGTTCAGCACCCGGACCGGCACACTCTGATCGACGGTGGCCGCGGGCGCGGCGGGCGCCGTTGTGGTGGGTGCCGTGGTGGTTGGTGCCGTGGTGGTGGGTGCCGTGGTGGTCGTCGGCGCGACAGCCGTCGTGGTCGGGGCGGCGGTCGCACTGGTGGTCGTCGCGGCGGCCGTGGTCGCGGGCGCCTGCGCGACCACGCTGGAGGTCGTCGTCTCGGTCTGCTCGGCCGAATCGGATACCTCGGCACCGGAGTTCGACAACGACATCGCACCCAGACCGGCGAAGACGATGGCCAGCGCGATCAACACCATCGCCAGCGCGCGCAGCGGTGGGCCGCCGGGGGTGGGAGTAGGGTTGCTCACCCGCGCAACCCTAGTCGCAACGACGGCTTTGTGGCCCTCATGTCAGACCTGGAAACCGAGTCGGCGCGCTGCACGCGCTTTCTGCCTGCTCGCCCGCAGCCTGCGCAGACGCTTGACCAGCATCGGGTCGGCCGCCAGCGCTTCTTCCTTGTCGACGACGGCGTTGAGGACCTGGTAATACCTGGTCGCCGACATGGAGAACAGTTCGCGGATCGCGTCTTCCTTGGCGCCGGCGTACTTCCACCATTTGCGTTCGAAATCGAGGATGTCGAGCTCACGGCGACTCAGACCACTGCCTTCGTCGATGATGTTGCGAGCCGCTGCGCCGTCCATCTTGCTCCCTCGCCGAGTATCACGAGATGAAAATGACGCTTGCACGTCGCGGATCATTCAACCATGTAGCGGCCGGATCGTCCGAGCGATGTCCCGGCGTGTTGACTACGGGCCAGTAGGGGTGTGCGCGCTTCGCGTGGTGGCGCAAGCCACAGGGGTCGCCGCTCGGCGAGCCGCGCGAACGGCGATAATGGCGGCCATGGCAATTCTCCCGATCGTGATCGTCGGTGACCCCGTCCTCCACAACCCCACCGCACCGGTGACGGAGACGCCGGCCGAGCTGGCCGACCTGATCGCGGACATGTACGACACCCTGGAGGAATCCAAGGGTGTCGGCCTGGCGGCCAACCAGGTCGGCGTCGGCAAGCGGCTGTTCGTCTACGACTGCCCCGACTTCGACGCGGCGGGCCAGCCGATCCGCCGCAAGGGCGTGGTGATCAACCCGGTACTGGAGACCTCCGCGATCCCGGAGACCATGCCCGATCCCGACGACGACGAAGAGGGCTGCCTGTCCGTGCCGGGCGAGCAGTTCCCGACCGGTCGCGCCGACTGGGCCAGGGTCACCGGCACCGACGAGAAGGGCGAGCCGGTCGACATCGAGGGCACCGGCTTCTTCGCCAGGATGCTCCAGCACGAGGTGGGCCATCTCGACGGCTTCCTCTACGTCGACGTGCTGATCGGCCGCAACGCCCGCGCGGCGAAGAAGGCCATCAAGCGCAACGGCTGGGGCACACCGGGTCTGAGCTGGATCCCCGGCACGGTGCCCGACCCGTTCGGTCATGACGACTGAGATCCCCCTCGGCCGCCGCGTGGTGATGCGGTACCAGCTGCCGGAGGGCTATCCACAGCCGCTCACCGACGTGATCGGCGAACTGGTGTCGCTGAATCCGCCGTCGGTACGCACCGCCGAGGGTGAGCTGGTCTCCGTCGCGGCCGATCGGGTCGTCGCGCTGAAAGCCCTGGGGCCCAGGCCGATTCGCACCAAGGAGATCCGGTCGCTGGAGACCGCCGCGGCCGCGGCGTGGCCAGGCAACAGTCACCTGTGGATCGACGGCTGGCTCGTCCGCGCAGGCAACGGCTACACCGGGCGCGCGAATTCCGCTGTGCCGCTCGGTGAATCCGGCATTCCGGCGGTGCTGTCGATCGACACCATGCACCGGATCGCGGACTGGTACACCGCCAACGGGCTGCCGCTGCTGTTGCAGCTGCCCGATCGGCTGGCCCCGGTTCCGCCGGGGTGGAACACCTGGAGCGAGACCGTCGTCCTCGGTCTCGACATCGCGAATTTCGTCCTGCCGCAAGGCCCGTCGATGGTGCGGATCGCCGCCGAACCCGACGACGGCTGGCTGGCGGTGCACCGCTACCGCGGCGAGATCCCGCTCGATCCCGCCGTGCGCGCACCGGACCGGACCGTGCTCACCTCGGTCCTCGACGGCGTGCTCGGCTTCGCCTCGCTCGGCATGCCGGAGCCGCTGGCCATCGGCCGCGGCGCGGTGACCACCGCACCCGACGGCAGGCGCTGGGTCGGCATGACCTGTGTCGCCGTCGCGACCGCGCACCGCCGCAACGGACTCGCCGCGCTGCTGTGCGCCGAACTGATCCGCTGGGGCGCCGAGCACGGTGCCACCCACGCTTACGTGCAGGTCGAAATGGGTAATTCTGCCGGACTCGCGCTCTACCGCGAGCTCGGCTTCCTCGAACACCACAGCTACCGCTACGCCGCGCCGCCCAGCGCCACGTAGGAAAGGAACGCGACAGTGCGTCTCGCCACCTGGAACGTCAACTCGGTCCGCTCCCGCGTCGATCGGGTGACCGCCTTCCTCGACCGCAACGACATCGACGTGCTGGCGATCCAGGAAACCAAGTGCCGCGACGACCAGTTCCCCTACGAGCAGTTCGACGCGGCGGGCTACGAGGTCGCCCACGTCGGGCTCAATCAGTGGAACGGTGTCGCCATCGTGTCCAGGGTCGGCCTCACCGACGTCGAGGTAGCGTTCCCGCACCAGCCCGGTTTCGACAAGAACGCGGGCGACTCGCTGATCGAGTCGCCGGTGGTTGAGGCGAGGGCGATCGGCGCGACCTGCGGCGGAGTGCGGGTGTGGAGCCTGTACGTGCCCAACGGCCGCGCGCTCGCCGACCCGCACTACGCCTACAAACTGAACTGGCTGTCGACCTTGCGTGAGCAGGCGACCGGCTGGCTGGCCGACGATCCGGCGGCGAAGATCGCCCTGGTCGGCGACTGGAATATCGCGCCGACCGACGACGACGTGTGGTCGCCGGAGTTCTTCGAAGGCAAGACCCACACCTCGGAGCCAGAGCGCGCCGCGTTCCAGAGCATGCTCGACACCGGCTTCCGCGATGTGATGCGCCCGTTCGCCCCGGGACCCGGCGTCTACACCTACTGGGACTACACCCAGCTGCGTTTCCCCCGCAAGGAGGGCATGCGCATCGACTTCATCCTCGCCTCCCCCGCCCTCGCCGACACGGTCAAGGACGCCTCGGTCGACCGGGACGAGCGCAAGGGCAAGGGCGCCAGCGACCACGCCCCGGTCATCGCGGAGTTCACCGACTGACCCGGCTCCCGCGCCGTGAGCGGTACCGTGGATGACAGGACCATCCGGCCTGCGACGTAGCGGGAGGTGTGCTTGTGGCGTTTTATCGGCAGATCGGCGCGGTGCCACCGAAGCGGCATACGCAGCATCGGGACGAGCGCGGCAACCTCTATTACGAGGAGCTGATGGGCGAGGAGGGGTTCTCCGGTGACTCCTCGCTGCTCTACCACCGTGGCCTGCCACCCGCGATCGTCGATGCGACCGTGTGGGAACTGCCCGATCAGTCACTGACGCCGAATCATCCACTGCACCATCGGCACCTGCGTCTTCCCGATCTCTTCCCCGGTGATACGCCCGCCACGACCGACCCGGTGACCGGCCGCAGGCTGCTGCTCGGCAATGCCGATGTGCGGATCTCGTATGTGGTCGCCAAGGGGGCGTCCCCGCTGTACCGCAATGCCATCGGCGACGAGCTGGTGTATGTGGAATCCGGTGCGGCCGTAGTGGAGAGCGTGTTCGGCGCTGTGCCGGTCAAGCAAGGCGATCAGGTGATCATGCCGCGCGCGACCACCCATCGCTGGCTGCCGACGGGTGAGGAACCGTTGCGCGCGTATGTGATCGAGGCGTCGAGCCACATCACGCCGCCCAAGCGGTATCTCTCGAAATTCGGTCAGCTGCTGGAGAATTCGCCGTACTGCGAGCGGGACCTGCACGGCCCGTCCGAACCACTGCTCGCCGAGGGCACCGAGGTGGAGGTGCTGGTCAAGCACCGGCCTGGAACCGAAGTGGTCGGCACCAGGCTGACCTATGCCACGCACCCGTTCGATGTGGTCGGCTGGGACGGCTGCCTGTACCCGTACACCTTCGATATCGCCGACTTCGAACCGATCACCGGCCGGGTCCATCAGCCGCCGCCGGCGCATCAGGCGTTCGAGGGCATCAACTTCGTCGTCTGCAATTTCGTGCCGCGCAAGGTGGACTACCACCCGCTGTCGATTCCGGTGCCGTACTACCACTCCAATGTGGATTCCGACGAGATCATGTTCTATTGCGGCGGAAACTACGAGGCGCGCAGGGGTTCCGGGATCACCCAGGGTTCGGTGTCGGTGCATCCGGGCGGCTATGCGCACGGCCCGCAGCCGGGCGCCTACGAGCGCAGTATCGGCGCGGAATTCTTCGACGAGCTGGCGGTGATGGTCGATACCTTCCGGCCGCTGCAACTCGGGGAGGGCGCGCTGGCCTGCGAGGATCCCGCGTATGCCTGGACCTGGTCCGGGCGAGGGCCGGGGCTGCGATGAGCGCCCGGCTGCTGCGCGTCGACGTGCACCCGGACTCGCTGTTCGGGCCGGAGAACATGCCGTACGGGGTCTTCGCGCCGCCGGAAGGTGAGTTCCGGGTCGGGGTCAGACTGGGCAATACCGTGCTGGATCTGGTTGTGCTGCTCGGTGATCCGATCTTCGCCCGACCGGATCTCAATGCCTTCCTCGCCGCCGGGCCCGCCCGCTGGCGCACGGTGCGTGACCGCTTGCGCGAGCTCGCCGAGACCGAACTGCCGGTCGACGCGCTACATCCCGTCGACGCGGTCGACCTGGCGCTGCCGGTACGGATCGGCGACTACGTCGACTTCTACGCCAGCATCGACCACGCCACGAACCTGGGCAGACTCTTCCGGCCGGATAGTGAACCGCTGCTGCCTAATTGGCGGCATCTGCCCGTGGGATATCACGGCCGCGCGGGGACGGTCGTCGTGTCGGAGACGCCGGTGATCCGGCCCCGGGGACAGCGCCGCACCGATTCCGGCGCACCGGAATTCGGGCCGTCGCAACGGCTCGATATCGAAGCCGAGCTGGGTTTCGTGGTCGGCACCGGCTCGCCGCTCGGTGTTCCGGTGGGTGTCGACGAGTTCGCCGAGCACGTCTTCGGTGTCGCCCTGGTCAACGACTGGTCGGCCCGCGACATCCAGGCCTGGGAGTACCAGCCGCTCGGCCCGTTCCTCGGCAAGTCGTTCAGCACCTCGATCTCCGCCTGGATCACCCCGCTCGCCGCGCTGGCCGACGCCCGGATTCCCCTGCCCGCGCAGTCGCCGGAACCACTCCCCTACCTGCGCGGCACCGAAGACCACGGCCTCGACATCAATCTGACCGTCAGCTGGAACGGCGAAGTCGTTGCGCACCCGCCCTATTCGCGCATGTACTGGTCCCCCGCGCAGATGCTCGCCCACCTCACCGCCAACGGGGCCTCGATCCGCCCCGGCGATCTCTACGCCTCCGGCACCATCTCCGGACCCGAACCCACCCAGCGCGGTTCGTTCATCGAACTGTCCTGGGGCGGAACGCAACCCGTCACCGTGCGCGGCGAATCCCGTACCTTCCTGGCCGACGGTGACGAGGTGACGATCACCGCCACCGCCCCCGGCACGGCGGGCCGCCGCATCGGCCTCGGCCACGTCAGTGGACGAATCCTGCCCGCCCGCAACACTTGATGCCACCGGAACTCGGGTCTGCCGCGGCCACCGCACCTATCGATACCGTGACCGCGTCCGAACAACGCATCCGGAGGTACATCCATGAAATCCACCATCACCGCCGTGGCAGGTCTCGCCCTCATCGGCCTCGTTCAGCTGCCGTTGGCGGCGCCGGCGGCAGCGGCAACATGCGGTCCCTATCCCGTGCCCTGCGCACCCAGTTCCTCGGAGCAGATCTCGGACGTCTTCGCCCTGCTGCGGCAGGCCCTGTTCGGCGGTTCGTCCACGCCGTAGCGAGCAGCGGAATCCACTCGGCAACCGCCCAGGGGCGGAGATGGTAGTGGTCCATCCTCCACCTTGGGGTGGTATCGGGCAAAATTCATTGCGGGATACGGTGACTTTCGACGATCCCTAGCAGAGAGCCCCCCGACGATGTTGACGAGAATCGCCCGCGCCGCCGTGGGCCGACCACGACTGGTGGTCACGGTCGCACTGTTGCTGATGATCCTGTGTGGCGCGATCGGCGCCACCGTGCACTCGCATATGAAATCGGGCGGATTCGTCACCGAGGATCTTGATTCGGTGCAGGCGAGCCAGTACCTGAGCGAGCACTTCCCCGGCTCAGAGCCGAACTACGTCCTGCTCGTGACCGCCGAGGACGGCGCCGATTCGCCCGCGGCGCGCGCCGCCGCCGATACCGCGATCGCCCAGCTGCGGAAAGATCCCGAGATCGTCAGCGGTGTGCAGTCGTACTGGACCTCGCGCCCCGATCTGAAGCAGGCCCTGCGCAGCAAGGACGGCAAGCGAGCGCTCATCCTGGCCACCATCGAGGGCGACGACGCGGAGCTGCCGCTGCGCGCGGCCGAGCTCAGCGAACAAGTGCGGGTCGCGGGCGGCCCGGTGACGATCGAGGCGGGCGGTCTCGCCGCGTCGTTCTCCGATATCAACACCCAGATCAGCAAGGATCTGGTGATCGCCGAGGCCGTCGCCATCCCGGTGACCGGTCTGCTGCTGGCGCTGGTGTTCGGCAGTGTCGTGGCCGCGGCGCTGCCCATCGCGATCGGCCTGTTCGCGATCGCGGCGGCGCTGGGCATCCTGCGGGTGCTGACCGCGGTCACCGATGTGTCGATCTTCGCGCTGAACATGACTACAGCGCTCGGCCTCGCGCTGGCGATCGACTACAGCCTGTTCATCGTCAGCCGGTATCGCGAGGAACTGACCGCCGGCGCCACCCCCACCGACGCGGTGATCCGGTCGATCCGCACCGCGGGCCGGACGGTGGTCTACTCGGCGCTGGTCGTCGCGCTGTCGCTGTCGGCGCTGCTGGTGTTCCCGCAGTACTTCTTCAAGTCGTTCGCCTACGCGGGCATCGCGGTCGTCGCGGCCGCCACCGCCGCGGCCGTGATCGTGCTGCCCGCGCTGCTCATCCTGGTCGGACACCGGATCGATGCGATCGATCTGCGCACACCGCTGCGCAAGCTGTTCCGGCTGGCGCCGCGCGCGGAGAAGCAGCCGCAGCAGACGTTCTGGTACCGCCTGGTCACCGCCGTGATGAAGCGGCCGCTGCCGATCGCGCTGGCGACCACCGCGTTCCTGCTGCTGCTCGGCTCGCCGTTCCTCGGGGTCCAGTTCGGCTACCCCGACGACCGCTCGCTGCCCACCGGCGTGGCCAGTCGCGAGGTCGGTGACGTGCTGCGCACCGAGTTCGACGCCGACATGGCGTCGAGCGCGACCATCGTGCTGCCCGAGTTCCGGGGCACCCCCGCCGACCTGGACGCCTACGCCCGCGAGCTGTCCACGGTGCCCGATGTGCCTGCCGTGCTCAGCAGCTCCGCCGTCTACCGCAACGGTTTGCGGGTGGCCGCCGGCGTGCCGGAGATGTCGGACCCGTCGGCGGGCGCGTACCTGTCGGTCGCGACCACGCTCGACCCGTACTCCGAGGCGGGCCGCACCCAGCTCGACGCGATGCGCGCCGTCCCGGCTCCGTCCGATGCGCTGGTCACCGGCCCGGCCGCCCTCAATCAGGACTCGGTCACCGCGATCACCGGCAAGCTCCCGCTGGCGGGCGCGCTGATCGCGATCACCACGCTGGTGCTGCTGTTCCTGTTCACCGGCAGTGTGGTGCTGCCGGTGAAGGCGCTGGCGCTGAACATCCTGTCGCTGGCCGCGACGTTCGGCGCGATGGTGTGGATCTTCCAGGAGGGGAACCTGTCGGGGCTGCTCGGCTTCACCTCCACCGGCACGCTCAACCTGGCCATGCCCATCCTCATGTTCAGCCTGGCCTTCGGCGCCTCCATGGACTACGAGGTGTTCCTGCTCTCCCGGATCCGCGAGGAATGGCTGGCCGGGCCCAAGACCACCGAGGGCAATACCGAGGCCGTCGCCATGGGCGTGGCCCGCACCGGCCGCATCTTCACCGCCGCCGCGCTGCTGATGAGCATCGTGTTCCTCGGCGTGGCGACCTCCGGCGTGTCGATGATGAAGCTGTTCGGCCTCGGCTGCGCGCTGGCCGTGATCAGCGACGCCACCGTCATCCGCGGGCTGCTCGCGCCCGCGCTGATGCGGATGATGGGCACCTGGAACTGGTGGTCGCCCAAGCCACTGGTCAAGCTGCACAACAGGTTCGGGCTGCACGAAGCGGACGAGCCGGAGACCGGCAAGGTCGAGCAGCCCGTGCCGGCACCGGTCTCGGTCTGAGCTGTTCGCGGCCCGCCCCGGACTTCCCGGGCGGGTCGCGAACCACGGCAGGTATGGTCGGCCTCGAAAAATTTCACACGCCAACGGGGGCTCGCACCAGCGGGCTGAGAGGACGGCTAGCCCATTCGCACAGGGCGCTCAGGGCCGTCGACCGTATGAACCTGACCGGGTAATGCCGGCGTAGGGAGGAACATCATGGGCACAGCCACGCCTTCGAACGGGAGCACCGCTCCGGTCGACACCGTCACCACCGGGCCGATCCAGGGCAGCGTCAAGCACTACCAGGAGGTCGACGGCCTGCGCATTCCGGTGCGCCGGATCAACCTCACCAACGGCGACCATTTCGACGTCTTCGACACCTCCGGCCCGTACACCGACGACAACGCGGTGATCGACCTCGAGGCCGGTCTGCCGAAGCTGCGCGACGAGTGGGACAAGCCAGGCGTCGACGGGCCGCCCACCCAGCTCGCCTGGGCGCGCCAGGGCATCATCACCTCGGAAATGCGCTTCATCGCCGCTCGCGAGGGCGTCTCGCCGGAGCTGGTGCGTGACGAGGTCGCCGCCGGTCGCGCGGTGATCCCGGCCAACCACAAGCACCCGGAGCTGGAGCCGACCATCATCGGCAAGAAGTTCCTGGTCAAGATCAACGCGAATATCGGCAACTCGGCGGTGTCGTCGTCGATCGCCGAAGAGGTCGAGAAGATGGTGTGGGCCTCGCGCTGGGGCGCCGACACCATCATGGACCTGTCGACCGGCAAGAACATCCACGAGACCCGCGAGTGGATCCTGCGCAACTCCCCCGTCCCGATCGGCACCGTGCCGATCTACCAGGCGCTGGAGAAGGTGAACGGTGATCCGACCAAGCTCACCTGGGAGATGTACCGCGACACCGTGATCGAGCAGTGCGAGCAGGGTGTGGACTACATGACCGTGCACGCGGGCGTGCTGCTGCGCTACATCCCGCTGACCGCCAAGCGCGTCACCGGCATCGTCTCGCGCGGTGGTTCGATCATGGCCGCGTGGTGTCTGGCCCATCACCAGGAATCGTTCCTGTACACGCACTTCCGTGAGCTCTGCGAGATCCTCGCCGAGTACGACGTCACCTTCTCGCTTGGCGACGGCCTGCGTCCCGGCTCGATCGCCGACGCCAACGACGAGGCCCAGTTCGCCGAACTGCGCACCCTCGGTGAGCTCACCAAGATCGCGAAATCCTATGGCGTGCAGGTGATGATCGAGGGCCCCGGCCACGTGCCGATGCACAAGATCGTCGAGAACGTTCGCCTGGAGGAAGAGCTCTGCGAAGAGGCGCCGTTCTACACCCTGGGCCCGCTCGCCACCGATATCGCACCCGCCTACGACCACATCACCTCGGCCATCGGCGCCGCGATCATCGCCCAGGCGGGCACCGCGATGCTCTGCTATGTCACCCCCAAGGAACACCTGGGCCTGCCCAACCGCGACGACGTCAAGGTCGGCGTGATCACCTACAAGATCGCCGCCCACGCCGCCGACCTCGCCAAGGGCCACCCGCACGCCCAGGACCGCGACAACGAATTGTCCAAGGCGCGTTTCGAATTCCGCTGGCACGACCAGTTCGCGCTTTCGCTCGACCCGGACACCGCCCGCGAATACCACGACGAGACCCTGCCCGCCGAACCCGCCAAGACCGCCCACTTCTGCTCCATGTGCGGTCCCAAGTTCTGCTCCATGCGCATCTCCGCCGACGTGCGCGAATACGCCGAGAAGCAGGGGCTCACCGACGTCGCCGCCATCGAAGCGGGCATGGCCGAGAAGTCGGCCGAGTTCGCCGACCACGGCAGCCAGGTGTACCTGCCGGTCGTCTGACCCGACAGATCCCCGGGACCGGCACGGCTCTGCCGCGCCGGTCCCAACTGTTTCCGGGGCTAGCATTGTCCCGCCCCTGACGCCCCCGGCTATTCCTGGCGCGGGTCCTACGGCACCGTCGGCATGAATCTGCTGGACCGCGACTGCCTGCTCGACGGTGTGAACGAGGCCGGTCTGTATTTCGGCGCGCTGTATCGACACCGGCTCGACCTGGTTCGTCGACGTGACCCCGTCGTCCTGACCGACCTCGTCCCGGTCTCGATCTGGGAAGATCGAGGACGTGGCAGCACAACCGAACCGCTACTCGTCCGCGCAGATCGAGGTGCGCTCGTTCGATGACACCATTCGGCTCCGTCCACAGATGTTCTTCGGTCACGGGCGTACGGATCCCGGGTTGGCTGGCGCCGTTCTCACCACGGTGCTGCTGGACACGCTGGGCGATCCGGACCGGCCGACCGCGCGTGACGTAGTCGTCGAGGTGGTCATCGAGTCGGACCACCGCTTCACCCCCGGTGGAGGGATATCGCTATCTCAGCGACCCGAACGGGGTCCTCTCCCAGCTCAAGGTGGTTTCGGCGTAACCGCACGCCAGCGGCATCCTGCCACGACTCGGCCTGACCAATCGGGTGCAGGCCGCCACCCTCGCCCACGAGGCGGGGCACTGAGCGAGCCCAGGATTTCGGGGGCTTTCCCCACACGCCCCGGTCAGTAGGGTGCTGACATGCAAGCTCGCACGAAACGCTTCGTCGCCGGTGCCGCCGTGGCCGCCGCCCTGTCCCTCGCCGCTCCGCTCGGCACTGCCCAGGCGGGCGCCCCCATCGCGGACTCCGGCTCCGCATCCCTCGGCTGCACGTCGACCGACATCAACCCCTGCCCTATCCGCCCCCTCCTCGACCTCCTCACCGCTCTGACCAGCGGCTCCGCCGGAGGCGGGCAGTAGCCGGGCGTCCCCTGCGGTAGCGTCGGCGATATGGCCGAAGCCTTCTATCGCCCCGACCCGGCGGATCAGAACCGGTTCGAGTCGACCGAGCTCACTCGTGGGCCGTGGTCGCCGGACGCGCAGCACGCGGGGCCGCCCTCGGCGCTGCTCGGACATGTGATCGAGCGGTGTGCGCCGCGGGCGGGGTTCCAGGTCGGGCGGGTCGCGGTGGAGATCCTCGGGCCCGTGCCGCTGGCGCCGTTGACGGCGACCGCCGAGGTGGTGCGGTCGGGGCGGAGCGTGGAGCTGATCCAGGCGACGTTGTCGTCGGAGCGTGGGCCGGTGATGCAGGCCAATGCGTGGCGGCTCAAGCTCAGTGAGCCTGCGCTCGATTTGCCGGTCGAGTTCCTGCCCAGTGGTACACGTCCGCTGCCGACGGCGACGGAACCCGAGGTGTTCCCCTCCGATCAGCGGATCGGTTTCCACACCGGTATCGAATACCGTTTCGCCTCCGGCTCTTTCGGACGGCCGGGGCCCGCGATCTGCTGGATCCGGTTGAAGTATCCGATCGTCGCGGGCACCACCCCGAGTCCCCTCGAGCGGACGCTGGCCGCCGCCGACTCGGGCAACGGGGTGAGTTCGGTGCTCGACTGGTCGAAGTACCTGTTCATCAATACCGACCTGACCGTCACCCTGCACCGGCAGCCGGTCGGCGAATGGGTGTGCCTGGACGCGGTGACCCATCCGCAGCCGCACGGCATCGGCCTCGCCGAGTCCGCGTTGTTCGACGAGACCGGGCCGATCGGCCGCAGCACCCAGACACTGCTCATCGCGCCGCGCGGCTGATCAGCGCAGCGCGTCCAGGTTCACGAGGTCGGTATTGCCGTGCTTGCGCAGCTCCGACTCGCCGGTGCTGGTGCGCCGGAACGGGTCACCCTCCCCGGTGGTGAGAAGGCCGCGCAGGCTCGTCGTGATGTAGGCGCCCCACGCGTTGGAGCACACCTCGTAGCATTCACCCGCCGGCACCAAACCCTCATGGGTGAAACGGACTTGGGTGCCGTCCGCGGTTTCGGTGATGTCGAAGACGACGTCGGTGTCCTCCCATTCGGTGGTGTCCTCGACGAACGTGAGGTGCGAGTCGCTCACGTGCCAGACCAGGCGGCGGCCGGGGATGGATTCGGTGGTCGTCATCGTGCAGCGATGGATGCCGGGCACCTCGAAGAGGTAGCTGTCGCCGACGGAACCGCTGGTGCCCTCGATGGTCTCCGACCACCAGCCCCAGACATTGTTGATGGCAGCGAACACCTCGTCGGGTGACTTGCCCACGGTGATAGTGGCGGTGAAATCGTTGTCGCTCATTGCTTTTCCTTCCGGCTCAGCCGTCCAGATGTCGGCGGAGCGCGTCGAGGGGGCCGTCCCAGTCGCGCGAGAGGGCAGCCAGGAATTGTTGTGCCACTTGCATCGGCGCGGAGTCGAGGCGATAGCGCACGCGACGCCGCTCGCCCGGTTCCGGGATCACCAAGCCCGCATCAGTCAGCAGGGCAAGGTGTTTCGCGATCGCCTGACGCGTGATGGGCAGGCGATCGGCGAGGTCGGTCGCGGTGGACGGTCCATGTGCGGCAAGTGCGGCCAGCACGGACCGCCTGCTCGGATCGGCCAGCGCGACGAAGACCCGTTCGGCGGTGGCCTCCAGCTCAGGCCGCATCGAGGTACTCGACGAGCTCACCCAGCTCGCTCTTCCAGCCACCGACATTGCCCTCGAACGCCTCCTTGTGGAGGTCGTCGGGCAGCTGGGCGAACCCGGTCTCGACGACGGTCAGCCGGGTGCCCGCCCCGACCGGCTCGAGGGTGAACTCGACATAGGTGCGCCGCGGATCGTCGTCGGGCAGGCCGTTGATCGGCCAGGTGTAGCCGAACACGGTCGGCTCCTCGACCCGCTCCACCCGCATATCCGCCGCGAACCCCTCGTTCCAGGTCATCCGCATATCCCCACCGGGCCGCAGGTCGATCTCCGCGGTATTGCCGAACCAGCTCGCCAGCCCTTCGGCGGTGGTGATCGCCGCCCACACCGTGGCGGGCGGATGCGCGAGCTCGACTGTCCGCACGATCTGATCAGGGAATCCCATGACGCCTCCATCTATTGCAACCGATTGGTTGCAACCTAGGTTATTGCAACTTACTGGTTGCGTCAAGGGTGTTCCGGACATCGACGAAGTCGCCGAAGAACGGACCGACAGGCTCGTTCGCCAGCAGGTGCAGGTTCCGGCGGGCGAGTGCGCGGGCGAACAACCGCTCCGGCTCCGACATCGGCCGTAGCGCCGCCTGCCGCAGCTGTTTTCGCAGCGCCACCACGCCGTGCCGACCGGTATCGCACAGGCTCGACAACTCGTGCGGATCGACCGTGCGGAGCAGTTGGTCATCGATCAGGCGGTCAGCTTGTGCTGCAGGCAGGACGGTCAGGCAGTCGAGCACCGTGTGCGCCGCTGTTGTCATCGGCAGCTCGGCAGTGTGGTCGACCGCGTCTTCGGGCAGGTCGCGTCGATACAAGCGTAGCCACGGCGGCGTCTTGCGGTAACGCGAAGAGGGCACGGTCGCTTCGAACAACTCCGGCTCGGGCAGCATCGCCCGCAACCACGCCGCGGTTCGGTGACTGAGGCACGCGTCGGGCAGCCATTCGATGATCGCGGCACATCGCGCGAACGCCGTCGGCTCACCCACGCAGAAGACCCCCGGCAGCAACCTGAGATAGACACTTCGCCTGCACCGGTCACCGATCGTGCTCGAAGCAACACCCTCCGCGGCCAACTGCGCCCGGGTGACGACTCTGTCCATGGGGGAATTCTGCGTGCCCGGCGGGTGGGGAACCCCCGCAAAAGGTGGGCCCTGTGGATAGTTTGCGGCCTGTGGATCAACCGGCGTAAGCGTGCAAAACGACGCTCGGGAGTCAATTTTCTGACTGAGCGGCGGCGGATTGCACGGTCACGCCGGAATCAGTGGCCACCGGTGACGCGAAAGCCTCTGGGCACCAGCCAGACCGTGACGACGGTGACGATCCCCACCACCGCGGCGGAGAGGTAGGCGGTGGTGGTGAGGGCGGTGTCGAAGGCGTGGCTCGCGGCGGCTACCAGCTGGGTGCGGGCTGGTTCGGGGAGCTCCGTCGCCACCTCGGCCGCACCGCCCACCGAGCCGCTCGCCTGGTCCACCTTGTCGGCGGGAACCGGCAGGTTGGCCATGTGCTGGCTGAAGATCCTGGCGTGCAGACTGCCGAGCAGCGCGACACCGAAACCCACACCGACCTCGTAGTTGGTCTCCTCGACCGCCCCCGCCTGGCCCGCGCGATCGGCGGGCACGGCGCCGACGAGGACAGCCGCGGCCGCGGTCACCGCCATACCGTCGCCGAGCCCGAACGACACCAGGACCAGCGCGACCACCGGGTAGGTCGTGGGTTCTGGGCTCACCGCCAACAACAGGAAGCCCAGCGACACCGCGCCGAGGCCGACCCCGAGAACGGTGCGGACACCGAACTTCTCCATCAGCATCGGGGTCAGCAGCGAGGCGGTGAGCAGGGTGAGGGCGGCGGGCAGCATCCGGATGCCGGCCTGCGACGGGCTGTAGCCGTGGACGTACTGCAACCACAGCGAGATCAGGAACATCGCCGCGCCGATGGCCATCATGGCCAGCAGGGTCGCGACGGCGGCCGCGGTGAACGCGCCGTTGCGGAACAACCGCACGTCCAGCAGCGGGTCGGTGGCGGTGAGCTGACGCCGGGTGAACCACGCCAGCGCGCCGATACCGACCAGCAGGATCGCCCAGTCGACAACGCTCGCTTCACCTTTCGCGAGATGCTTGATCCCCCAGGCCAGGCACACGATGCCCGCGATCGAGAGCGCCGCGGCGAACCAGTCGAGGCCGCCCGCCTGCGGCGCACGATATTCCGGCAGCACCCACAGCCCGACCACCACCGTCACCAGCACCACCGGCACATTCAGCCAGAACGCCGACGACCACCCGAAGTGCTCGACCAGAAACCCGCCGACGATCGGCCCCACCGTGGCGCCGACGCCTGCCACCGCCGCCCAGATCCCGATGGCCATGGTGCGCTCGCGCACATCGGTGAAGATATTGCGGATCAGCGAGAGGGTCGACGGCATCACCATCGCGCCACCGATGCCGAGCAGCACGCGGCCGCCGATCAGCTGGGCCGCGCTCCCGGCGGTCGCCGCGATCACCGAGGCGATGCCGAACAGCACGAAACCGACAATGAACAACAGCTTTCGGCCCACCCGGTCACCGAGCGCGCCCGTGGTGATGAGCAGACCGCCGAGCACCAGGCCGTAGATGTCGATGATCCACAGCTGCTCGAGCGGACCGACCTGGAGGTCGTCGATGAGCGAGGGCAGCGCGATATTGAGAATCGTGGCATCCATCGCGACCAGCAACAGGCTGGCGCACAGCACACCGAGCATCACCCACCGGATGGCACCGTAGGTCTTCTCCTGTGTGTCGCTCACGCTGGCCACCTCACCGGCCGCGAGGCCGTCGACGTCCGTTGTCGACAAGCTACCGAGTGCGACCGGGCCCTCCCGGTAATGGCTGCGGCAGGTCCGGCATGACCGACGGCCGGTGCGGTGACGAAGCACCGGACCGGCCGTGGGAGCGAGAAGGTACTAGGCCTTGTCGAATCTGGTGTCGACGAAGGACTCGAAGTCGACCTTGCCCGGGATGGCCTTGGCCTTGGTGAAGGCGTCGGCGATCTCCTGTTCGGAGGCGATCACCTGGTCGGTGAGCTTGATCGGTTCCTTGATCGAGCGGGTCCAGGTGGTGCGGGAGGCGTCGACGCTGATCTGGGTGAGTTCGGCGTACTTGGTCGACCAGGTGTCGAGATTGTCCGACGACCACTTGGTGGCGGCGGCGTAGCGCTGGAAGAAGTCGGCGATGGCGGCGGACTTGCCCGCGTCGCCGACGGCCTTGTTGCCCGCGACCCAGAAGTTGAAGCCGTTGGCGGCCTGGTCGGCGGTGGCGATCGACTTCGCGCCGATCTCCTTCTCGGCGATGGCGGTGTAGGGGTCCCAGGTCGCCCAGGCGTCGACGTCACCGCGGGTGAGCGCGGTGTAGCCGTCGGCGGGAGCCAGGTAGACCGGCTCGACATCGCCGAGCGACAGGCCCGACTTCTGCAGCTGCAACAGCAGATTGGCGTTGGCCGAGCTGCCCTTGTAGACGGCGACCTTCTTGCCCTTCAGCGCAGCGACGGAGCTGATCGAGGAGTCCTTGCCGACCAGGATCGCGTCACCCTTGCCGGTGGCCGAGAGCGCACCGACGATCTTGATGTCGGCGTTGGACGCCGCCCCGAAGATGACCGGGGTGTTGCCGGTCTGGGCGATGTCGATGCCACCGGCGCTGGCCGCCTCGACCAGTGGCAGGCCCGCGGTGAAGGTGGAGAACTCGATCTTGTAGGGCAGGTTCTCCAGCTGGCCCGATGCCTTGAGCAGCACCTCGATCGAGATCGCCTTCTGGTCCCCGACTTTCAGCGTCACGGTGCTCAGATCGACGGGCCCCGATGCCACCGCGTCGGTTGCCGCGTCGTCACCGCAGGCGCTCAGCGAGAGCGCGGCGACGACGGCGAGGGCGAGCCCGGCCAGGCGGGTCTTCGGAGTGCGTTTCACAGGAACAACTTTCGCGCTGGGGATGGTCAGTGGGTGACGCCGAGCAGCGTGAGCAGCCGCGTGGCGTAGTCGGCGATTTCCGGGGCGCCCGCGGTGCGCGGACGCGGCAGGTCGATGGGCACGTCGGCGGCGATTCGCCCCTCGTCCAGGACGAGGACGCGGTCGGCCAGGGTGATCGCCTCGAGCACATCGTGGGTCACCAGCAGCACGCCGAACGCGCGCTGGGCGTGCAGGCCGAGCAGCAGTTCGTGCATGGTCAGGCGGGTCAGCGCGTCCAGGGCGCCGAAGGGCTCGTCGAGCAGCAGCAGCGTCGGCTCGGCCACCAGCGCGCGTGCCAGTGCCGCGCGTTGCGCCTCACCACCGGACAGCGTCAGCGGCCACGCGTCCGCGCGACCGGCGAGGCCGACCTCGGCGAGCAGGTCGCGGGCGGCCTGCTCGCCGGCGCGGCGATTGCGCGGCTTGGGCCTGCCGAGGGCGACATTGCGTACCACCGGCTGCCACGGAATGAGCCGGGGTTCCTGGAACACGATTGTCGGCCTGCCGTCGACGGAAACCTCACCGCGACTGGCGGTATCGAGCCCGCCGATGATCCGCAACAAGGTGGACTTGCCCGATCCGCTGCGCCCGACCAGCGCGACGATCTCGCCCGCACCGATCTCGAGATCGATGCCGTCGAGCACTGTGCGGCTACCGAATCGCTTGCCCAGACCGGCGATTCGCGCGGCGGTTGGGCTGACGGCGGGTCTCGCGGAAAGGGATGTGACGGTAGCGGCGGTCATGACGGGATCCTCACGGTCGAGCGGCGGCGGGTGGCAGGCCTGCCGATAGCCGGGACAGGGTGGGTCCGGAGATCGGCGGTGGCGGGGTCATGACGAGATCCTCGCGATCGAACGGCGGCTTGTGGCGGGGTCGGCCGACAACCAGGACGGAGTAGGTCCCCGGGTTGGCTGAGGCGACGAAGACAGACATCAACGGTGCACCGCCGGGCGCCAGCGCAGGGCGCGGCGTTCGAGGAGACGCACGATGGAGTCGGTGAGCAGGCCGAGCAGGCTGTAGATCACCAGGCCGAACACGACGATGTCGGTGCGCAGGAATTCACGGGCGTTGTTGACGACGAAGCCGAGACCCGCACTGGCGTTGATCTGTTCGGCCACGATGAGCGAGAGCCAGGCGATGCCGAGACTCTGCCGGACACCGACCAGGATCTGCGGCAGCGCGCCGGGCAGGATCAGCAGCCGCAGCCGCTCACCGAGGCCCAGTTGCAGGGCGCTGCCGAGCTCGAGCAGTGTGGGATCGAGCTGGCGGATGCCGGCGAAGGTGTTGAGGTACAGCGGGAAGAACACGCCGAGCGCGATCAGATAGACCTTCGGTTCCTCACCGATGCCGAACCAGATGATGAACAGCGGGATCAGGCCGAACAGCGGGATGGTGCGGATCATCTGCAGCGGCGGGTCGACCGCGTATTCGCCGAGCTTGCTCAGCCCGGCCAGGACTCCGAGCACCAGCGCGAGCACCGCGCCGAGCGCGAAGCCGTACAGGGCGCGCTGGCCGGAGACCAGCAGCGCTTCACCGAGCTGGCCGGATCGGAAGGTCTCCAGTCCCGCGTCGAAGACGACCGACGGCGCGGGCAGCTTCTTGGCCGGGATCCAGCCGCTGGTGCTGCCGATCTGCCAGACGAGCAGCAGCACGATCGGCGAGAGCGCGCGCAGGAAGCCAGGGCGACGGTACAGCGGAATCCGTCGCTCGTCGGTTTCGATGGGGCTCGCCAACAGCATTCGTGCATGGTGCCCGCCCGGACAGGTCCCCCGACAGGGTTCGAATCAGCTCGAGGATTACCCGGCCCGGCTGGAGATCTGCTGGACGGCCCAGCCGTTGCCGTCGGGATCGCTGAAGAAGACGAAGCCGACATTGTCGAGCGGATGCGGTGTCGGCGACGGGTTCTGCCCGAGCGACTGCACGTCGGTGACCTCGACGCCGCGCGCCACCAATTCGGCGTGCGCCTGCTCGATATCGGGCACCACCAGCTGCAACCCCTTCAGCGAGCCGGGCGGCATCTCGGGTACCGCGCCCTTGCCGATGACGATCGAGCAGCCGGAGCCGGGCGGGGTGAGTTGCACGATACGCACGTCGTCGGAGATCACGGTGTCGTGGTCGACGACGAAGCCGAGCTGATTCGCGTAGAAATCCTTGGCCCGATCGATATCGGACACCGGGACGATCACCACTTCCAGGGTCCAGTTCACGACGTGCCTCCTGCGGTGTCGGATGGTCGCGCCAAGTCTGCCACCAGCCCCGCCTCGTCGCGGCCGAACGACCCGCTCACCGATTCCGGCGGCAGCGCCGTCGAGTCCAGCTTGTGGGCAGCGGCAGTTCGGCGGGCCGAACGGACTGCTCACGGCCTGCGTTCCCAGCGCCAGGCGTACTCGCCGACGGCTGGGGGTGGGCCTGGCAAGTCACCCTCGGCCGTCATGCCGTCGATCAGCAGGGCCAGCACCCGCTGCCGCAGCTCGGAGGTCCGCACCGGATCGGGCATCGTGACGGCGGCGCAGGCTTCCAGCAGCAGTCCGACGTCCTGCGCGTCGAAATCGGCCCGCAGCCGTCCACTCGCGTGGGCCCGGCGCACCAGCTCCGTGGCCGCCTCGCCCGAATGGGTCACGTCGGGCAGCATCGACTCGTCGGGGGTGAATGTGCCGGCGAGCTTCACCGTCAGCGAGTGCACGTCGGCATCGACCACCCGTTCCAGGAACCCGACGAATCCGCGCCAGCCGTCCGAATCCTCCAGTGCGGCATCGGCTTCGGCATTGAACCGGCGCAGCCCCTCGTGACACAGCGTGCGCAGCAGCACCTCCTTGCTCGGATAACGCCGGTAGAGCGCGCTGATCCCGACGCCGGCCCGCTCCGCGACGGCCGCGATCGGCGCGCTCGGATCGTCGAGGAACACGGCGCGGGCGGCGTCGAGGATCAGCCCGTCGTTGCGCGCGGCTTGCGCCTTGCGGCCGGGTAAGCGGGGCTGAGCTGCGGCTTCGGTCTGCTTCGGCATGAATATCAGCCTACCACTTGAAACGGAATGATCCGTTCTGCTACATTTGGAACAGAACGAAACATTCCGTTTCAATAGAAGGAGTCGTCATGACCACCACGGCCACCATCACCCCCTTCCGCATCGATGTCCCCCAGGCCCGTCTCGACGACCTCGCCGCCCGCCTGCGCGGCGCGCTGTACCCGGACGAGCTGCCCGGCGTCGGCGATTCCTACGGCGTCCCGGCCGAGCGCGTCCGCAGCCTCGCCCAGTACTGGCTCGAGCAGTTCGACTGGCGCGCACTGGAATCCGAGCTGAACGCGTACCCGCAGTTCACCACCGAGATCGAGGGCGAGGACATCCACTTCCTGCACATCCGCTCCTCGCGCCCGGACGCGACGCCGGTGATCCTGACCCACGGCTGGCCCGGCTCGATCCTGGAATACGTCGACGTCATCGCGCCGCTCACCGAGCCGGAATCGGCCGAGGATCCCGCCTTCCACCTGGTCATCCCGTCGCTGCCCGGCTTCGGGTTCTCCGGCCCGACCCGCAGCACCGGCTGGAACCGTTACCGCACCGCCCGCGCCTGGGCGGAGTTGATGGCGCGCCTCGGCTACGAGCGCTACGGCGCCATCGGCAACGACGGCGGCTCGATGGTCTCGCCCGAGCTCGGCCGGATCGCGCCGGAGAAGGTGGTCGGCGTGCACGTCACCCAGCTGTTCTCGTTCCCGTCCGGCGACCCGGCGGAGTTCGAGGGTCTCTCGGAGGCGGATATGGCCGCGCTGCAGCACCTTCAGTGGTTCCACGAGAACAAGATGGCCTTCAACACCCTGCACAGCCAGCAGCCGCAGACCCTGGCCTACGCCCTCGCCGACTCCCCGATCGGCCTGCTCGGCTGGAACTCCCAGCTGTTCGGCGAATCGCTCGACGCGCAGTTCATCGTCGCGAATGTGGCGCTGTACTGGCTCACCGGGACCGCGGGTTCCTCGCTGCGGTTCTACTACGAGGACGCGCACGCCACCGAGCACCCGGCCGAGCCGACCGTCGTGCCGACCGGGCTGGCGATGTTCGCCGGCGATTTCCAGTCGATCCGCCGGTTCGCCGAGCGCGACCATAGCAACATCGTGAGCTGGAATTCCTACGACACCGCCGCGGCATCCGGCGGCGCGAACGACGCGGCCGGGCACTATGCCGCGCACGAGGCGCCCGAGGTGCTTGTCGGCGATATCCGCCGGTTCTTCGCCGGCCTCGCCTGATTCGGCTTCGGTGCCGCGGCCCACGCTCCCCTCATCGGTGCGTGGGTCGCGACCCATTCGAATCATGCACCAGCACAGTGTGATACGCGCCCCAAAGGCGGCAATCAGTGGTGCTCGTGCAGGTCACCCCAGGCCGGGAAGGGATCGCCGTAGCCGGTCCAGGCGGCCGGCCCCGCCGCGAACTCCGCATCGGTGAGCAGCGCGGCATCGAGTTCGCGCCGGACCCCGGCCTTGTCGAGACGCACCCCGATGAAGACGATCTCCTGCCCCGCGGGCACCTCGAGCGAAGACCACCACGCCCCCGGCTCGAAGGTCAGATTCGGACCGGCCTGCGACCAGATCGCGGCGAGCTCAGGACGACTCGCGATCCAGCAGAATCCCTTGCTGCGCAACATCCCCCGCAATCCGGACAGCGCGGCACCGAGCCGCTCCGGATGGAACGGACGGTCGGCGGTATAGGTGAGGCTGCTGATCCCGTACTCCTCGGTTTCGGGAATGTGGCCGCCCGCCAGTTCCTCCGCCCAGCCCTCGGCCTCGGCGGCCACGACCGGGTTGTAGCGGCCGGTGCCGAGCACCTCGTCCAGCGCGACGACGCCCTTCTCGGTGCGCAGGACATGCGCACGCGGATTGAGCCGCCGCACCGTCGCCTCCACGGTGGCCGCGGCGTTCGCGCTCACCAGATCGGCCTTGTTGATCAGCAGGACGTCGGCGAACTCCACCTGGTCCACCAGCAGATCCGCGATGGTGCGCGAATCACCCTCGCCCGCTTCGAGTGCCCGCTCGGCCAGCGCTTGGCCCTTGACCAGTTCGGCCAGGAAGGTCGAGGCGTCGACGACGGTCACCATGGTGTCGAGGCGGGCGAGGTCGCCGAGGCGGAAGCCGTCCTCGAATTCCCAGTCGAAGGTCGCGGCCACCGGCATCGGCTCGGAGATGCCGGTCGACTCGATCACCAGCTGGTCGAACCGGCCGTCGCGGGCGAGCCGGGCGACCGCCTCGATCAGGTCCTCGCGCAGCGTGCAGCAGATGCAGCCGTTGGTCAGCTCGACCAGTTTCTCCTCGGTGCGGTCGAGATGACCCTGGCCTGCGACGAGCGCGGCGTCGATATTGACCTCGCTCATGTCGTTGACGATGACCGCGACCCGGCGACCGTCCCGGTTGGCGAGGATGTGGTTGAGCAGGGTGGTCTTGCCCGCGCCGAGAAAGCCGGACAGGACGGTGACGGGCAGGGGTGCGGTGGCGGCGGAGTTGGTCACCAGTTAATGATAATGGTTTTCATTTGCTGTTCCTAGGTGGGGTCTCGGAACCGGACGGCCGGTCGTAGGGTTGGGGCGTGAAGATGTTGCCGCTGACCCCCGATGGCCAGACCCCCGTCCGCGCGCTCACCATCGCGGGCACCGATTCCGGTGGCGGCGCGGGCATCCAGGCCGATTCGCGGACCATGGCGCTGTGCGGTGTGCACGCCTGCGTCGCGGTGGCGGCGGTGACCGTGCAGAACACGGTGGGCGTCAGCGGATTTCACGAGATCCCGCCACAGATCGTGGCCGATCAGGTGCGGGTGGTCGTCCGCGATATCGGGATCGGCGCGGCCAAGACCGGCATGCTGGCTTCCACCGCGATCATCGAGGCCGTCGCCGAGGTGTGCCGTGAGGTCGGGATCGGGCGCGAGGCCGCTGTTCCGCTCGTCGTCGACCCGGTCGCCGCGTCGATGCACGGCGATCCGCTGCTGCACGCCGAGGCACTCGACGCGGTGCGCAACACGCTCATCCCGCTGGCGACGGTGGTCACCCCGAATCTCGACGAGGTCCGCTTGATCACCGGCGTCGAGGTCGTCGACGACGCCACCGCCCGCAAGGCCGCCGAGGCGCTGCACGCGCTGGGCGCGCAGTGGGCGATCGTGAAGGGCGGCCACCTGCGCGCCTCGGAGTACAGCACCGACCTGCTCTACGACGGCGACACCTTCCGCGAGTTCAGCGCGCCGCGCATCGCCACCGGCAACGATCACGGCGGCGGCGACACCCTCGCCGCGGCCATCGCCAGCGCACTCGCCAACGGGTACTCGGTGCCCGACGCGGTCGCCTTCGCCAAGGAGTGGACCTATCGCTGCCTGGCCGCTTCCTACGATCTCGGCGCAGGCCACGGGCCTGTTTCGCCGCTGTGGCGGTTGCACACTGACGCCTAGCGTGGCGTCGCGAACTTGTCGGTGGGCGGGTTCATACTGAATTCGCCGCACCCCCACCGGCTCCAACGACGTAGCCGGCGAGAACAACGGAGTTCGTGCCGGGCGCGGCAGCAGAAGCGTTCAGTCGACGACGAACGCGTCGCGCAGCGGCTTGGACGGGTCGATCCTGACTCCGTTGAAGCGCGCGTGCGCCTGTGCCAGCGCCGAGATGCTCTCGGCCAGATACTCGACGAATCGCTCGACCGGCATTGCCGAGACTTCGCGCTGATTCGCGCCGAGCCACCAGTCCGTTGCCGAGGCCACCGCACCGAAAATCGAATAGTTCACCAGTTCGATCCCGGCCACGTCGACCGATTCGGTCGGCAGCAGACCGGCGAAGAATTCGGCAGCGCGCCGCGCGGACTGCCTGGCGGCGACCAACGCCCGTTCCGTTTCCTTGGCCTGCTGGCTGAAATGACTGTGCAGCATGAACCGGAAGACATTCGGGTGTTCCGAGACCACCGCGACGTATTCGGCGGCGGCGCGACGGACCAGGTCAGCGACGGAATCGTCGGTGAGATTCACCCCGCTGAGCATGCGCTCCCACAGCATGTCGCGGACCCGGTCGACGATCGCGTTGTAGAGGTCGGTCTTGTCCTCGAAATGCCGGTAGAGCTTCGGCTTGGCCGCGCCCGCTTCCTTGGCGATATCGCCCATGCTCACATCTGGGCCGACCCGATCCAGGGCACGGAAAGCGGCGTCGACGAATTCGATGCGCACCTGAACCCGGTGTTCGCGCCACCGCTCGGTCCGCGCATCGACACGACGGACCGGCTCGTCTGCCTTCCGGTAACCGCGCGTCACGGTCAGCAGCTTATTGGCGCGGTCGGCCCGTGCGCTGCGCGGGGCAACATTTGCCGGACCGGCAAGCTTTCTTGCGGAATTTCCGCGAGCTCCCGCACCATCGAATCGTCTACGCGTCCGCCAACCGACAGGAGCCCCGATGACCGAGACCGCACCGACCCCCGAACAGTTCTGGGAAGACTTCTACCGCGAGCGGGACCAGATCTGGACCGGCAACGCCAACAAGACCCTGGTCAGCGAGGTCACCGGGCTGCCGGCGGGCACCGCGCTCGACCTCGGCTGCGGCGAGGGCGGCGACGCGATCTGGCTGGCTCAGCAGGGCTGGCAGGTCACCGCGGTCGACGTCTCCGCGACGGCGCTGGAACGCGGCGCCCGGCACGCGGCCGACGCGGGCGTGCGGATCACCTGGGAGCGCCACGACCTCCAGACGAGCTTCCCGGCGGGCACCTTCGACCTGGTCTCCGCGCAGTTCCTGCACTCACCGGTGGAACGCCCCGACGAGCGCCCGACCATCCTGCGCAAGGCCGCGGCCGCCGTCGCGCCTGGTGGCGTGCTGGTGATCGGCAGCCACGCGCACTGGCCGACCTGGGTGACCACCCCGCCGCACGACGTCTCCTTCCCGACCATCGAGCAGATGCTCGCGCAGCTCGACCTCGGCCCCGAGTGGGAGGTGGAGGCCGCGGGACTGATCACCAGCCCGTCGAAGAGCCCCGACGACGTCGAGGGCGAACGCGCCGACAGCGTGCTGCGCATTCGTCGCGGCTAGCGGGGGTGGTCAGCTACCCTGGGCGCCCGCCGCGGCTTTCGGCACCGCGTCGCCGTTGCTGCGTCGAGACAGCACGTAGAGCACCCACATGACGATCGGCAGCAGGATGTCGGTCCACAGCGGGATCCCGATGTTGTAGGGCTTGGTGTTGTCCTCGGCCACCCAGTAGTAGATGTGCCCGGCCGCGTCGCCCCAGTACTGAATGGTCAAGACGACGATCACGCACAACCAGAAGTGGCCTCGGAACCAATAGGCCATGATGCCGACCACGCCGATGGCCAGGTCGCCCATCGCGTTCTCCCATTGGAAGCCGCCGTCGCCGCGGGTGTAGCCGATCTGTTCGGCGACATTCGCGCCGTCGAAGATGTGCGCGGCCGCGCCGAGAACGGACGCGACGCCGACAACAGCCACCATCCACCACACCATGTGGACGTCGGCCGCCGGGCGGCCCGGCCTGCGTCGGATCTGCACGAACGCGCCGATGAGGGCGACCAGCACCGCGATGATCGTTGGCATCGAAAATGCCTCCATGCTTCCAGGCGATCACTGTTCCAGCATGTCGTCGAACTCTCCCAGCTTAGCCAGCTCGGCGGCTGCCGCCGATCCCCAGCAACCTCCCAGCTCGGTCCCAGCTCGGTGGCAGCGCCGCCGCCGAGGGTGGTGCCATGACCCAGACCGAGGCCGAGCCACAGCCCACGCAGAGCACCCGCGCGCCGGTGCTCGACGTGGTGATTCCCGTCTACAACGAAGAAACCGATCTAGGGGTGTGCGTGCGCAGGCTGCACGCCTACCTGCGCGCGGGATTCCCGTTCACCGCCCGGATCACGATCGCCGACAACGCCAGCACCGATGCCACCCTGGCCGTGGCGCAGCTGCTGGCGACCGAACTCGACGGCATCCGGGTTCTGCACCTGGACGCCAAGGGCCGCGGGCGAGCGCTGCGCACCGCGTGGACCGGATCGGACGCGGCGGTGGTGGCGTACATGGACGTCGACCTGTCGACCGATCTGGACGCGTTGCTGCCGCTGGTCGCGCCGCTGGTGTCCGGACATTCCGATCTGGCGATCGGCACCCGGCTCGACGCGGCGGCCAGGGTGGTGCGCGGACCCAAGCGCGAGATCATCTCCCGCTGCTACAACCTGCTGCTGAAAACCACACTGCGCGCGCACTTCTCCGACGCCCAGTGCGGTTTCAAAGCCGTGCGCACCGAGGTCGCCCGTGAGCTGCTGCCGCTGGTGCGCGACGGCGAATGGTTCTTCGACACCGAACTGCTGGTCCTGGCCGAGCGCGCCGGGCTGCGCATCCACGAGGTACCCGTCGACTGGATCGACGACCCCGACAGCCGGGTCGACATCATCGACACCGCCCGCAAGGACCTGCGCGGAATCTGGCGGCTGACCAGGGCGCTGGCCACCGGCGCGCTGCCGCTGGACGAACTGCGCGCCGCCGTCGGCCGGGAACCGCTCGTGGCCGGGGTGCCGCTCGGGATGGTCGGCCAGCTGGTGCGATTCGCGATCGTCGGCGTGAGCTCGACACTGGCCTACATCGTGCTGTACCTGCTGCTGCAACCGCTGTTCGGCGGGCAGGGCGCGAATCTGGTGGCGCTGCTGGTGACCGCGGTGGGCAATACCGCGGCCAACCGGACGTTCACGTTCGGCGTGCGTGGCCGCAGGGACGCGGTGTCACACCAGTTCCAGGGCCTGGCGATCTTCGGGTTCGGGCTGGCGATCACCAGCGGTTCGCTGTTCGCCCTGCACCGCTGGGCACCCGAGGCACCCGTCGCGGTGGAACTCGGCGTCCTCGTCACCGCCAATCTCGTTGCGACACTCGCCCGTTTCGTCGGCCTGCGCTGGGTCTTCCGGCACGCGGGCTCCGACCGCGCCGTGAGCACCGCTGACGGCTCGGTCTGCCGACACTCGGCCACTGAGCCCGCTGCATGTGTCACCACCACCGGCAATCCGGCCGCCGACCGCCCAGCGACCACCACCATTGGCGTGGATTCGACACACCGCCCGGACCTGGAGGTACGTCGATGACTGCCACGATCGCGCGACCGGTATCCAGCGGCGCTGTGGCCACCGATGTGGCTCGAACACGCTGGGAATTACCGGGATTGGCGGTGCTGCTGGTCGTCACCACCATCGCCTATCTGATCAATCTGAGCGCCAACGGGTGGGGCAACGACTTCTACGCCGCTGCCGTGCAAGCGGGTTCGCAATCGTGGGAGGCGTTCTTCTTCGGCTCCTCCGATGCAGCGAACTCGATCACCGTGGACAAACCGCCCGCCTCGCTGTGGGTGATGGAGCTGTCGGTGCGGCTGTTCGGGCTCAACAGCTGGAGCATGCTCGTACCGCAGGTGCTGCTCGGCGTCGCATCGGTCGCGGCGCTGTGGGCGGCGGTACGGCGGACGTTCGGACCCGCCGCGGGATTGATCGCGGGCACCGTGCTCGCGGTGACTCCCGTCGCGGTGCTGATGTTCCGGTTCAACAACCCCGACGCCCTGCTGGTGCTGCTGATGACCGCGGCGGCCTGGGCGATGACCCGCGCCGTAGCCGACGGCCGGTGGCGCTGGCTGCTGCTCACCGGCGGGCTGATCGGCTTCGGCTTCCTCGCCAAGCAGTTGCAGGTGCTGCTGGTGGTGCCCGCGCTGGCGCTCACCTATCTGATCGCGGGCCCGCCCAAGCTGGGCAAGCGCATCGCGCAGCTGTTCGCCGCCGGTGCGGCGATGGTCGTCGCGGCGGGCTGGTGGCTGCTGACGGTGGAACTCTGGCCTGCCGATCGGCGGCCGTGGATCGGTGGGTCGCAGGAGAATTCGATCATCGAACTCACCCTCGGCTACAACGGGCTCGGCCGGTTGAACGGCAACGAGCGCGGCAGCGTCGGACCCGGCGGAGAACTGCCGGCGGGCGGCAACGGGATGTGGGGCAGCACCGGGATCACCCGGCTGTTCGAGCCGGCGCAGGGCGGTCAGATCGCCTGGCTGATCCCGGCCGCGCTGGTCGCCCTGGTCGCGGGACTCGTCCTGCGCGGACGGGCCCCGCGCACCGACCGCCGCCGCGCCGCGCTGATCCTCTGGGGCGGTTGGCTACTCGTCACCGGCCTGGTGTTCAGCTACATGGCGGGGATCTTCCACCAGTACTACACGGTGGCCCTCGCCCCCGCCGTCGCCGCGCTGATCGGCATCGGCGCCGTGCAACTGTGGGGCGCCCGGGACCGCCTGTGGGTGCGCCTCACCTGCGCGCTCGCCATCGGCCTCACCACGGCGACCGCGTGGGTGCTGTTGTCGCGCAGCGCTTCCTTCCAGCCGTGGCTGCGCTGGACGATCCTGGTGGTCGGCGTCCTCGCGACCATCGTGGCAGCCTTCCCGCTGGCGCGCAGACAGTCCGTGATCGCCGCGATCGCCGCGGCCTTCATCGGCCTCGCCGGTCCGGTCGCCTACTCCGTCGACACCCTCGCCACCGCGCACTCCGGCGCGATTCCGTCCGCCGGGCCGAATGCCAGTGGCATGGGCGGAATGGGTGGACCCGGAATGCGTCCCGACGGGGGCGGCGGTCGGATGGGTGCCGCGCCTGGCAACGCCGGAACCGGCACTATGCCCCCGGACGGCTCCGCCGGGCAGGGTGGCGCTATGCCACCGGACGGCTCGACTACCCCGGGTGGCAACTCCACCGCGCCGGACGGTTCCACCGCGCAAGGCGGCAGTACGCCCTCGGACGGCGCTGCCGCGCCGGGCGGCAGCATGCCGTCGGGCGGTTCTGCGAGTCAGCGAGGCGCGGCGCAGCAGGACGATGCCGTGCAGGGTGGTCGCATGGGCGGTGCGGGTGGTTTGCTCGGCGGCTCACGTCCGAGCGAGCAGATCGTCACGCTGCTCGAACAGAACGGAGGCGACTACACCTGGGTCGCCGCGACAGTCGGCTCCAACAGCGCCGCCGGATACCAGCTGGCCACCGAACTGCCCGTGATGCCGATCGGCGGCTTCAACGGCAGCGACCCGTCCCCCACCCTCGAACAGTTCCAGCGCTACGTCGCCGATGGCAAGATCCACTACTTCGTTGCGGGCGGCAGGGGCGGACCCGGCGGGACCAGCGAGTCGACCAGCTCGGCGATCACCGCCTGGGTGACGGCGAACTACACCGCCACCACGGTCGACGGAGTGACGCTCTACGACCTGACCCAACCGAAGTCGTAGTCGCCACGAAGCTCTGGAGCGGCCCGGCCCTACCGAACAGGCCTGGTGGATCACGCCGATCCACCAGGCCTGTTCGCGTCGCCGAGGCGGCGTACCCATTGATCCATTCAGCTGTGCGGCGCAGCGCATCTCACGCAGAGGGGTGCAGTCACCGACCGGACGGAACGGTCGCGGCGACCCATTCGGCGAAGGTCGGGCCTGCCAGGGTGGCGTGCGGGGAGGGCAGGAGGGTGCCGTTCTCGAACTGCTCGCGGTCGGGGTTGGCGTTGTCGGAGACCTCGACGACCTGGAGGGCGTCGCCGCGGGCCGCGAGCAGGGTGGTGGCAGCGGTGGCCATGGTCTCCGGCTGCGGACCGGCGATCTCGGGGAACGGAACGTCCTCGGCCGGAATCGGATTCGTCGCGAGATCCACCAGTGCCTCGGCGACCGTGCGGGCGGCGACCAGCTGGGTGCGCATCCCTTGCAGGTAGGCGACCTCGCCCTGGGTTCCCCACCCCACCATCACCTCGACGAGTTCGTGGAACTGGGCGGCGCGCAGAATCTGCACCGGCACAGAGCCTTTCAGCAGTTCCTGCTCGTGGGCGAGCTTGGCGGCGTTGTAGCCGGCGAGGGAACCGTCGATGCCGATGATGGAGACCACGACCAGGCGCTCCACTCCCGCCCGCTCGCCGGCGGCGTGCAGGTTGCGGGCGGAGGCGGTGAAGAACTCCGTCGCCACCTGCTGGTCCGCCGAGGGGGTGCTGGAGGCGTCGATCACGATGTCCACGCCGGTCAGCGCCGCGTCGAGGCCCGCACCGGTCTCGATATCGACGCCGTTCGCGCGGGAGAACGCCACGACCTCGTGGCCGCGCTCGGTCAGCACGTCCACGACGTGCTTGCCCAGCCGACCGGTCGCACCCGCCACCGCGATCTTCTTCTGCTCACCCATGATCTGCTCCTTCGTCGCTTCTTTCGCGTTCACAGAGACGACGAAGCGGCGTGGCGGAGTGTGACATCAGGATTGTTCGAGGCTTCCCCGTGGCGCTACCCAGCGGTGATTGAGGTCGACGACCGAAGCGACAGTTTCGAAGTCCGCGTCGTAGTGGAAGAGAACGACGCGGTGTTCTATCGCAAGGACCGACGCGAGCAGGTCGTGGATGCCGACCGCGCGATGGCGACCCGATCGGGCGAGTTCACGCTGGATGGCGAAGGCACTCTGCCAATGTTCGTCGTTGGTGGGCAGGTACTCGAACAACGCCCGTCGGTCCGCCCTGACTTGTTCGTACTCGACCGGATTTCGTGCACTGTAGAGCACCTCCGAGTCGATGGCGGCGCAGGTCGCAACCACACCCGCCTCGATCAGCGGGATGAGTTGGGCGGCGACTTCGGAGTGACGCATCCGCGCAAGCGCGCTGGTATCGACGAGGTACCGCGCCGTTATCGCCATACTTCGTTGCGCCGATCCTTGTCGGCCATCTCTGCCATGCCGCCGTTGATCAACCATTCGACGTGGCGTGCGCGGGCAGCCGCGACCGTCGCCGACCGCAGCGCCGCCCGAACCGTGTCGGAGACACCCGAAGTCCCGAGGGCGTCCTGCGCCGACTCGAGTAGTTCGTCGTCGATCTCGATCAGTCGTTTGGTCATGCCGCAATCCCTCGATATATATTCCCCCATGCGGGGACTATATACCCGAGAACATGCAGGTCACAAGTGCTGAAATTAGGCGTTGAGAGCCGCGTGGAGGGTGGCGGCCCACTGTTCGACGATCAGTTTGCGGCGTGCGGAGTCGTCGGTGAGGACATCGGCGAGGCCGAGTCCACGGGCAAGGTCGAGGGTCGCCTGAACCAGGTGATGGTTGACCGGATCGGAGTCGTCGACCCCGAGCGCCTCGACCGCGCGACGGTGCGCGATCCGGCCGAACCGGGCCTCGAGCGGGACGATCCGCTCGCGCAGGGCCGGGTCGGCGGCGGCATGGGTCCACACCTGTAGCGCCGCTTTGAACAGCGGCGAGGTGTAGGACTCGACCAGGCCCGAGACGACCGCGCGGGTGCGGCCGACGCCCTCGGCGACCGCGCTGATGGCGGCGGCCTCGGCGGCCGACTGATCCATCCTGGTGTCGAACATGTACTCGAGCGCGCCGGTGATCAGGTCTTCCCTGGTGGGGAAATGGTGCTGGGCGGCACCGCGCGACACCCCGGCCCGTTCGGCGACCACCGACACGGTGGCGGCTGCCCAGCCGGTCTCGGCAAGGCAGTCGATGGTCGCCTCGAGCAGCCGCTGCCGGGTGGCCCGGCTGCGATCCTGCTTGGGTTCGTGGGGTGTCGCCATCGGACTATTCTGCCCAGCTGGGCGGGCGCTTCTGGAAGAAGGCGGTCATGCCCTCGATCACCTCGGGGGTGCCGAAGAAGCCTGCCGAGCGCTGCGCGAGCTCCTCGGCCTCGGCGTCGAAGCGCGCGAGCAGGACCGCGTTGACCAGCTTCTTGGACTCCGCCAGACCCTGCGGCGAACCCTTGCGCAGCTCGCCACACAGGCGTTTCACCTCGGCGGCGGCATCGGCGGCCGCGACGGTGACAAGCCCGATCTCCCGCGCGGTCGCGGCGTCGAACTTCTCGCCGGTGAGGAAGTAGCGGCTCGCCGAGCGCTGGTCCAGCCGCGGCACCAGCGTGAGCGAGATCATGAACGGCGCCATCCCGATGCGCACCTCGGTGAGCGCGAAACTGCTGCCGGGTCCGGCGACGACGAGATCGCAGGCGCCGATGATGCCCATGCCACCGGCGCGCACATTGCCCTCGATCTGCGCGACGACAGGCTTGGGTGAGGCGAGGATGCCGCGCAGCACGTCGATCATCACGCGGGTGCGCTGATCGGCCGCGGTCGCCGGATCGGCGGTGCTCGCCTCTTTCAGGTCGGCGCCCGCGCAGAAGGTGTCGCCGGTGTGCGCGAGCACGATGCCGCGCACGGCGGGGTCGGCGTTCGCCGCGTCCAGTCCAGCCAGCAGCTCACGAACGAGCTTGGACGACAACGCATTGCGGTTGTGTGGGGAATCGAAGGTCAGCGTCGCGAACCCGTCGACGACCTCGTAGCGGACGAACGGTGCTTCCGTCACGTCACTCATCGGGACTCCTGTTCATCCGGGAGGGGTCGGTGGTCGCCCCATCACCGGGGCGACCACCGCTGTGCCTAGTACGAGCGCGGCAGACCGAGCGAGTGCTGGGCCACGAAGTTCAGCACCATCTCGCGGCTGACCGGCGCGATGCGCGAGATGCGCGCGGCCTGCAGCATGGCCGCGAGGCCGACCTCGCGGGTCAGACCCGAACCGCCGTGGGTCTGGATCGACTGGTCGAGCGCCTTGATGCTGGCTTCCGCGGCGGCGTACTTGGCCATATTGGCCGCCTCGGCGGCGCCGAACTCGTCACCGGCGTCGTAGAGCGTCGCGGCCTTCTGCATCATCAGCTTGGCCAGTTCCAGCTCGATCTTGACCTGCGCCAGCGGATGCGAAATGCCCTGGTGCGCGCCGATCGCCGACTTCCAGACCGTGCGCTCCTTGGCGTATTCCACGGCCCGGTCGATGGCGTATCGGCCGAGGCCGACCGCCATGGCCGCGCCCATGATGCGCTCGGGGTTCAGGCCGGCGAACAGCTGCGCGATGGCGGCGTCCTCGGAGCCGACGAGGGCATCGGCGGGCAGGCGCACATCGTCGAAGAACAGCGTGAACTGGTTGTCCGGCTCGACGATGTCCATCTCCTGGACGTTCTTCACCAGGCCGGGCGCGTCGACCGGCACGATGAACAGCGCGGGCTTGAGCTTGCCGGTCTTGTGATCCTCGGTGCGCGAGACCACCAGGATCGCCTCGGCCTGGTCGACACCGGAGATGAAGATCTTGCGGCCGTTGAGGATCCAGTCGCCGCCGTCGCGGCGGGCGGTGGTGGTGATCTGGTGCGAGTTGGAGCCCGCGTCGGGCTCGGTGATCGCGAAGACCATCTTCGACGAGCCGTCGGCCAGCTTGGTCAGCCAGGTCTGCTTCTGCGCGTCGGTGCCGTACTTGGTGATGATGGTGCCGCAGATCGCCGGGGAGACGACCATCAGCAGCAGCCCGGCGCCCTGCGCCGCCAGCTCCTCCTGCACCAGCGCCAGCTCGTACATGCCCGCGCCACCGCCGCCGAACTCCTCGGGCAGGTTCACGCCGAGGAAGCCGAGCTTGCCCGCCTCGTCCCACAGTTCGGTGAGCGGCTCGTTCTTGCGCGAGAGCGGCAGCACGTAGTCGCGGTAGTTGTACTTCGACGCCAGCGCGGCGACCGCCGCGCGCAGCGCCTTCTGCTCTTCGGTTTCGATGAAGCTCATGCCTGCTCCTGCTCCTGCTCTTGTTCCTCGACGACGGCGAGGACGGTTCCGACCTCGACCTGCTGGCCGACGGTCACATTGAGTGCACTGAGAATGCCGGTGGCCGGCGCGGCGATGGTGTGTTCCATCTTCATCGCCTCGAGCCACAGAATGGGCTGACCCTGCTGCACCTGATCGCCTTCGGCGGCACCGAGGCGGATCACGCTGCCCGGCATCGGCGCGAGCAGCGAACCGGCCGCGACCTGCTCGGAAGGATCGGTGAAGCGCGGCAGCCTGCGCACGGCCACCGGGCCGAGCGGGGAATCCACCGCGACGAGGTCGCCGTAGCGGGCGATCTCGAATTGCCTGCGCACCGGACCACGTTCGCCCGGCACCGCCAGCACGACGCGCTGCGGCGTCGCCGAGATCAGCTCCAGGCCATCGTGGCCCTCCACCGCGACGCCGGTCCGGGTGATGCGGTAGCGCACCTCGTGCGTGCCGGAGGTGCGGCTCTCGTAGGACTTGGTCTGCGGCAGCGAGGCCAGGTTGCGCCAGCCGCTCGGCGCCAGCCGGGTGTAGCGGCTCGCGGCGTGGTTGGCGGCCGAATCGGCGAGGGCCGCGGCCACGATGGACAGCGCTTCGTCGGCTTCGGAGGCCAGCGGCGCCGACAGCGCGGCCAGGTCGTGGGTGGCGAAGAAGGCGGTGTCGGTGTCACCGGCCAGGAACGCCGGGTGCCGCAGCACCCGCACGAGCAGGTCGCGATTGGTGACCAGACCGTGGATCTTGGCCCGCTGCAACGCCGTAGCCAGCAGATGCGCCGCCTCGGCGCGGGTTTCGGCGTAGGAGATCACCTTGGCCAGCATCGGGTCGTAGTGCACGCCGACCACGGAATCGTCGACGACACCGGTGTCCAGGCGAACCCCGGGCTGGTCGAGCACGGTGAATTCGCCGGTGGTGAACGGGATCTCGATCTTGTGGACCGGACCGCTCTGCGGCTGCCAATCGTGGGCCGGATCCTCGGCGTAGAGGCGGACCTCGATCGAGTGACCGCGCTGGGCGGGCTGGGCGGCGGGCAGCGGCATGCCCGAGGCCACCTGCAATTGCAGGCGGACCAGGTCGAGGCCGGTGGTCTGCTCGGTGACCGGATGTTCCACCTGCAGACGGGTATTCATCTCCAGGAAGAAGAAGTCACCCTTCTCGTCGGCCAGGAACTCGACGGTGCCCGCACCCTCGTAACCGATCGCCTCGGCGGCCAGCCGGGCCGCCTCGAACAGCCGGTCCCGCATGCCGCCGATCTTCTCGACCAGCGGCGAGGGCGCTTCCTCGACGACCTTCTGGTGACGCCGCTGGATCGAGCACTCACGCTCGCCGACGGCCCAGGTCTTGCCGAAAGTATCGGACATGACCTGCACTTCGATGTGGCGGCCGGTCTCGAGGTAGCGCTCGCAGAACACGGTCGGATCGCCGAAGGCCGACTCGGCCTCGCGCCGGGCGCCGGCGATCTGATCCTGGAGCTCGCTCAGCTCGCGCACCACGCGCATGCCGCGACCACCGCCACCGGCGGAGGCCTTGATCAGCACCGGCAGGTGCGCCTCGGTGACCTCGGCCGGGTCGAGCTCGGCGAGGACGGGGACACCGGCGGCGTCCATCATCTTCTTCGACTCGACCTTCGAGCCCATCTGCTCGATGGCAGCGACCGGCGGGCCGATCCACACCAGGCCCGCGTCGAGCACGGATCGCGCGAATTCGGCGTTCTCCGAGAGGAATCCATAGCCCGGGTGGATGGCGTCGGCACCGGCCGACAGCGCGGCCTCGATGATCAGCTCGCCGCGCAGGTAGGTCTCGGCGGGGGTGTTGCCGGGCAGTCGGATGGCGGCGTCGGCCTCGGACACGTGCGGTGCCGCGGCATCCGCGTCGGAGTACACCGCGGTGGTGCCGATGCCCATCCGGCGGCAGGTGGCGAACACGCGGCGCGCGATCTCACCACGGTTGGCAACGAGAACGTTCGTAATTGCCATGTCGCGCCTCACATTCGGAAGACGCCGAAGCCCTCGGCGCCTTGGATCGGTGCCGAATGAATGGCCGACAGGGCCATTCCCAGCACGGTGCGGGTGTCACGAGGGTCGATGATGCCGTCGTCGAAAAGCCTGCCCGACAGGAACATCGGCATCGCCTCGGCTTCGATCTGCGCCTCGACCATCGCGGCGAGACCGGCGGCGGCCTCCTCGTCGAAGGGCATGCCCTTGGCCTCGGCCGCGCCGCGCTGCACGATGGTGAGCACGCCGCCCAGCTGCGCGCCGCCCATCACGGCGGACTTCGCGCTCGGCCAGGCGAACAGGAAGCGCGGGTTGAACGCGCGCCCGCACATGCCGTAGTGCCCGGCGCCGTAGGAGGCGCCGACCAGCAGCGAGATGTGCGGCACCGTGGAGTTGGCGACCGCGTTGATCATCATCGCGCCGTGCTTGATGATGCCGCCGTGCTCGTACTCCTTGCCGACCATGTAGCCGGTGGTGTTGTGCAGGAACAACAGTGGCGTGTTCTTCTTGTTCGCCAGCTGGATGAACTGGGTGGCCTTCTGCGACTCCTCGGAGAACAGCACACCGCGCGCGTTGGCCAGGATGCCGATCGGGAAGCCGTTGATCTCGGCCCAGCCGGTGACCAGGCTCGAGCCGTAGAGCGGCTTGAACTCGTCGAAATCGGAACCGTCGACGACGCGGGCGATGACCTCGCGCGGGTCGAACGGGATCTTCAGATCCGAGGGCACGATGCCGAGCAGTTCCTCGGGATCGTAGAGCGGCGAGATGACCTCCGCGCGCGGCTCGGGCCCCTGCTTCTTCCAGTTCAGCCTGCGCACGATATTGCGGCCGATGCGGATCGCGTCCTGCTCGTCGGCGGCCATGTAGTCGGCCAGACCCGAAGTGCGGGCGTGCATCTCGGCGCCACCGAGGGTCTCGTCGTCGGAGTCCTCACCGGTGGCCATCTTCACCAGCGGCGGGCCGGCCAGGAAGACCTTCGCGCCCTCCTTGACCATCACCACGTAGTCGGACATGCCGGGGATATAGGCGCCACCGGCCGTCGAGTTGCCGAAAACCAGGGAGATGGTGGGGATTCCGGCCGCCGAGGCCTGGGTGAGGTCGCGGAACATCGCGCCACCCGGGATGAAGACTTCCTTCTGCGTCGGCAGATCCGCGCCGCCGGACTCGACCAGCGAGATCACCGGAAGGCGGTTCTGCTTGACGATCTCGTTGATACGCAGGGTCTTGCGCAGCGTCCACGGGTTGGACGTGCCACCGCGCACGGTCGGATCGGGCGCGACGATCATGCACTCGACACCCTCCACGATGCCGATACCGGCGATCGTGGACGCGCCGACATGGAAGTCGCTGCCCCAGGCCGCCAGCGGGCACAGCTCGAGGAACGGCGAGTCCTCGTCGAGCAGCAGTTCGATGCGCTCACGAGCGGTGAGCTTGCCGCGCTTGTGGTGCCGGGCCACCTTCTCGGGGCCGCCACCGGCGATCGCCTTGGCGAACTCGGCCTCGACCTCGGTGAGCTTGGTGACCATCGCCTCGGCGGCCGCGGTGTACTCCGGCGACGCGGTGTCGATGATGGAACGGAAGGTCGTCACGACTGGTACCCCAATACTTTCGACGCCAGCATGGTCAGGATCTCGTTGGTGCCGCCGCCGATGCCGATGATGCGCACATCGCGGTAGATGCGCTCCACCTCGGACTCGCGCATGTAGCCCATGCCGCCGTGCAGCTGGACCGCCTGGTTGGCGACCCATTCGGCGGTCTCGACGGCATTGTTCTTGGCGAAGCACACCTGGGCGATCAGGTTCTGATCACCGGCGACGAAGCGTTCGACCAGGGCCCGGGTGTAGGTGCGCGACACGTCGACCCGCTGGGCCATCTCGGTCAGCGTCATCTGCACCTTCTGGCGGCTGATCAGCGGGCGGCCGAAGGTCTCCCGGTCGCGGCACCACTGCACGGTGAGGTCGAGGGCGCGCTGGGCCAGCGCGTACGCCTGCACCGCGAGGCCGACCCGCTCGCTGACGAACGCGTTGGCGATCTGCGCGAAACCGGTGTTCTCGCCACCGACCAGGTTCGCCGCGGGCACCCGCACGTCGACGTAGGACAGCTCCGCGGTGTCGGAGGCCAGCCAGCCCATCTTCTCCAGCTTGCGGCTGACGGTGAAGCCCGGCGTATCGGTCGGCACGATGATCAGCGAGACGCCCGCCGCGCCGGCGCCACCGGTCCGCACCGCGGTGACGACGAAGTCGGCGCGGCAGCCCGAGGTGATGAAGGTCTTGGCGCCGTTGATGATGAAGTCGTCGCCATCGCGCACCGCCGTGGTGGTGAGGTGGCCGACATCGGAGCCGCCGCCGGGCTCGGTGATGGCCAGCGAGCCGATCAGGTCACCGCGCAGCGTCGGCTTGGCCCACTTCTCGATCTGGTCCTGGTTGCCCGAGGCGATGATGTGCGGCAACGCGATTCCGCAGGTGAACAGCGACGCCCACAGCCCACCGGAGGCGCCGGCGAGGTGGATCTCCTCGCCGACGATGACGGTGTCGATGATGCTGCCGCCCTCGCCGCCCGCCGATTCCGGGTACTCGATGCCGAGCAGGCCGAGTTCACCGGCCTTCTTGTGCAGCTCGCGGGGCAGCGACCCCTCGCGTTCCCAGGTGTCGAGGTCGGGCAGGATCTCCCGCTCGACGAACCCACGCACGCTGGCGCGCAGCTCTTTTCGTTCCGGCGTGTCCCAAACAGACGTCATGCTGCTGTCTCCTGTCGCATGATCGGGCGCCCTCCGTGGTTACGCTCCGCTGCCGCCTCCGGGCGCTGACCGATCATGCGAGCAGCTCCGTCGGCATATCGATGTGGCGGGAGCGCAGCCATTCGCCGAGCCCCTTGGCCTGCGGGTCGAAACGCGCCTGGTAGGCGACGCCCTTGCCGAGCAGGCCGGAAATGATGAAGTTGACGGCCCGCAGGTTCGGCAGCACGTGCCGGGTGACGGTCAGTTCGGCCGTCTCGGGCAGCAGTTCCCGCAGCTTCTCGACCGTGAGCGTGTGCACCAGCCAGCGCCACTGCTCGTCGGTGCGCACCCAGACGCCGATATTGGCGTCGCCACCCTTGTCGCCGCTGCGGGCGAGAGCGATGGTGCCGAGCGGGACGCGGGTGGTTTCCGACGGCGGCAGGTCGACGGGCAGTTCCGGCTCGGAGACCGGTTCGAGCACAGCGGTTTCCGCCGCTGGCTCGATGGCGACGCGGGTGCCGTCGGCCAGGACCGCGGTGTGCGGCACCTCGTGCGCGTCGACGAAGCCCGGCGTGAAGACGCCGTAGGGCGCGCCGTTGCCTGGCAGTGTGGTGAAGGTCGCGCCCGGGTAGCTGGCCAGCGCCAATTCCACGGCGACACTGGAGAATCCGCGTCCGACCTTGTTCGGATCGGGATCGCGCACCACACAGCGCAGCAGCGCGCTGGCCTGCTCCTCGGTGTCGGCGTCGGGACGGTCGAGCCGGGCCAGTGTCCAGGACAGCTCGGCGGGCTTGGCGGGCAGCCAGGCTTCCAGCTGTCGTCGCGCCAGTGCGGCTTTGGCCTCGATGTCGAGTCCGGTGAGGATGAACTCCATCTCGTTGCGGAAGCCGCCGAGGGTGTTGAGCGAGACCTTGAGCTGCGGCGGCGGCGCCTCACCGGTGACACCGCTGATCAGCACCCGGTCCTTGCCCTCCTGGCTGAGGGTGATGCTGTCCAGGCGGGTGGTGACGTCGGGGCCCGCGTAGCGCGCGCTCTGGATCTCGTACATGAGCTGGGCTTCGACGGTGTCGACGGTGACCGCGCCGCCGGTGCCGTCGTGCTTGGTGATGACGCTCGACCCGTCGCGGCGGATCTCGGCGATCGGGAAGCCGGGGCGGCCGATGTCACCGAGTTCGGTGAAGAAGGCGAAGTTGCCGCCGGTGGCCTGGGTGCTGCACTCGATCACGTGACCCGCGACGACGGCGCCCGCCAGCGCGTCGTAATCGGTTCGGCCCCAACCGAAGTGGGCGGCGGCGGGACCGACGATCACCGAGGCGTCGGTGACCCGGCCGGTGACGACGATGTCGGCGCCGGAGTTCAGGCATTCGACGATGCCCCACGCGCCGAGGTAGGCGTTGGCGGTGAGCGGCTGGCCGAGGCCGAGCTCGCCGGCGCGAGCGACCAGGTCGTCACCCTCGACGTGCGCGATCTTGGCGTCGAGGCCGAGGTCGGCGGCGACCTTGCGCAGCCGCTCGGCCAGCCCGGCCGGGTTCAGGCCGCCCGCGTTGGTGACGATCTGGACGTTCTTCTCCAGCGCGAGGGCAAGACAGTCCTCGATCTGCTTCACGAACGTCTTGGCGTAGCCGAGGCTGGGATCCTTCATCCGGTCGCGGCCGAGGATCAGCATGGTGAGCTCGGCGAGGTAGTCGCCGGTCAGCACGTCGAGCTGCCCGCCCTCCAGCATCTCGCGCATCGCGCTGAGCCGGTCGCCGTAGAAGCCGGAACAGTTGCCGATCCGGATCAGGTCCGGGTCCGCCGAGAGTGCACTCATGAACCCCAGGATCACACCGGTTCAGAAAAAAAGCAAGCATGCGTGCTTGTTAATTGCGGGCAATCGACCAGGCAAGATGGAACCCATGTCATCGGTCCTCCTCTTCGCCCTGGCCGGATTCCTGCTCGGCGGCGCCTACACGACCTGGAAGAACAACCGCGCGATGTCGATCGCGCTGATCGCCGCCGCCGTGCTCGCCGCGGTCGGCGCGGTGCTCTGGTTGCAGTAGCCAAGGTTTTCGAAAGCCCCGGGCAAGGCGAGCGCAGTTAGCTCTGGGACCGCGCTGACAGCCAGGCCCACCCCCACCCAGCAGGCCTGGCGCGCCTACCAGCGCGAACAGCAGCGGGGCTGAGGCAGGCTACACGCTGAGTTTGAAGATCCGGACATCCTCGGGGACGCCGTTGAGCGGGGCGGCCCAGAAATTGCGTTTGTAGGGCTTGACGGTGGCGCCCAGTTCGGCGAGGGTTTCCGGGCGCAGGGCGGCCAGGGTGGTGCTGGAGAGCATCATGTTGCCGTTGCCGCCTGCCTCCATCATGCGGGCGGCGATATTGACGTCGACGCCCAGCCAGTCGCCGCCGATCTCGCGGGGGGAGCCGGTGTGCAGGCCGACGCGCATGCGGGGCTTGTAGCCGTCGATCTCGACCCCGGCCAGATTGCGGCGGGCGGCGATCGCGGCGCGGACCGCGCGGTCGGGGGACGAGAACACCGCCATCAGGCCGTCCCCCATGCGTTTGACCACCTGACCGCCACGCTCGGCGATCGGCGGCTCGATGGCCTTGGCGACCTTGCGCAGCAGTTCCAGAGTGCGTTCGTCACCCGCGGCGAGCGACCAGCTCGAGAACGACACCAGGTCGGTGAACACGATGGTCACCTCCTCGGTGCCACGGCCACGACCGATCCGCTCCAGCGCGGCCTGCCAGACCTGCAGCGCGCCGAACCCGATCTCCCTGCCCACGCTCGGGCTGCCGCCGACGAACCTGTCCGCCGCCCTGGCCACCGCGCGAGCGCCACCGGGGCCTGACACCGACAGCGGATCGCCGAACGCCGGGTCACCGGGGAGCTGATGGCGGGCCTTGCGCACCGCGCCGATCACATCGGCACGACGGTTGGCGGCCTGCAATTTCGACGAGATCTGGGCGCGCCGCCGACCGGATCGCGCCCCGGCGTCGTCGGCTTCCGCCTGCGACGCATCGGACTGCCCACTCCCGGTGGGCTCCAACGGGATCACCACCTCCGCAGCAGCGTCGCGCTGCCGCGGATCCACCCCGCCAGAAGGCGTTTCACTCACGCCTCGAGGGTATATCACCGAACGACGACCGCCGGTCCGCTGCTTGTGTGCAGC